>JAOZRP010000024.1 GCA_029940125.1 bacterium | reverse complement strand
AGCTGAACATCACCAGCGACGCGGCCGAGGAGCTCCAGGTTGAAGGCAGCTTTATCCTTGAACCGGTCACCGTCAAGGCCCGCCTCAAGCTCGACAAGGTGCCGATCAACCGCTACCGGCCCTACTATCATGCATATTTCCATGGTGACTTCAGCAGCGGCTACGCGGCCACGGGCGGCACCTTGAACTTCATCCAGAAAGCCGGGGAAAAAGCTGAAATAGGCCTCAGCAGCTGCACCCTGTCATTAACGGAACTGGAGATGAACGATCCCGGCGGCGCCAGGGTTCTGACCCTGCCGGAGTTGAAAATCACCGCCGAGCGAATCGACCTTGACCAGCGGGATGCCGTCATCTCTTCCTGCACGGCCCGGGACGGCCTGCTGGAAATCCTCCGCCGGTCCGACGGGCGTCTCAACCTGATGGATTTTGTCCCGCCGGCAGCGGAAAAACAGGAAACTGAAAAAAATCCCAAACCGTCCTCAACCGAAAACCAGTCCTCAACATGGCATATCCTTCTGCAGCAGGGCCGCCTGGAAAATTTCCAGGTGAAACTGCAGGACCAGGCCCTGAAAACCCCGGCGACCCTGACAGCTGACCATATCAACCTGACCGTGGAACAGCTCGGCTCCCGGCCGTCGGAAAAAGGCCGCCTCCATATTGATCTTGTCCTGGCCCGGGCGGGACAGCTGTCGGTTTCCGGCGCCGTGGCAATGACGCCGCCGGCAGCGGAACTGGACATCAGCCTCAAGAAACTGCCCCTGAAAGCTTTTCAGCCCTACCTGGGCGAAAACATCAACATGGTCCTGGTCAACGGCCAGCTGCAAACTGCCGGCCGGCTGCGTTTCAAACTGGAACCATCCCAGAAACCGCAGCTTTCCTACAGCGGCAGCGCCGGGATCAAAAAGTTGAAAATCGTCGACGGAGTAAAGGCGGAAGAATTCCTGTCCTGGCGGGACGTGTCCCTGCGCAAGCTCAGCTTCGCCCTCCAGCCCCTGTTTTTCAGCCTCGATGAATTAACCGCGGCCGGACTTAAAAGCCAGATCGTTCTCCTGCCGGACGGACGCTCCAACCTGCAGGTTATGATGGGGAAAAAACCGGCTGAAAAACAGGCTTCGGAGCAGAAAGCGGAACCGGCCGATCAAGCCCGACCGGAACCTTTTGAAATCACCCTGAACAAAATACGCCTCAAGCAGGGAGAATTCAGTTTCACGGACCAGAGAATGTCGCCGGCTTTCCACCTCAACCTGACCGACCTGCAAGGCCGGATTGACGGCTTGAGATCCAAAATACCGAAGCCGGCCCGCGTCAGCCTGAAGGGTCGCCTTAACGGCCAGTCGCCGGTTCTGGTCAAGGGTTCGGTCGCCCCCCTGGCCCAGGATCTTTTTGTTGATTTGACCGTTTCGGCCCGGGAAATCGGCATGACCACCTTTACCCCCTATTCGGGGAAGTTCATCGGCCAGACCATCGGCAGGGGAAAGTTGTACCTGGACCTCAGCTACAAGGTGGAGAAGGGAAAGCTGCAGGCGGAAAACCGGATTTTTCTCGACCAGTTTGACTTCGGCACCCAGGTTGACAGTCCCGACGCCCTCAACCTGCCGGTCAGGCTGGCCGTGGCCCTGCTGCGGGACCGGCGGGGTGAAATACACCTCAACATCCCGGTTAACGGCGACCTGAACGACCCCCAGTTCAGCCTCGGCGGCGTCATCGTGAAAATTTTTGTCAACCTGATTGCCAAAGCGGTGACCTCCCCGTTTGCCCTGCTTGGCTCCATTGTCGGCGGCGGCAGCCAGAACCTGAACCTGGTCTATTTTGATCCCGGCCTGGCCGAGCTGGCCGAACAGGCCAGAAACAGTCTGGACAAGCTGGCCAAAATTCTCTACGAACGACCCGGCCTGAAACTAGAGATTATCGGTCATGCCGATCCGGACAGCGACCGCCCGGCCCTGCACGAAGCCCACTTCCTGAAACTGCTTAAAACCCAGAAGTTTAAAGACGTGGTCCGCAAGAACAAGACCATCGCTTCGGTTGACGACGTCACCATTGAAAAGTCCGAGTTCAAGACCTATCTCTGGAAGGCATACAAGGCAGCCCCTATTCCCAAGCAGAAAAACCTGATTGGAATGGTGAAAAAGATACCACCCGAGGAGCAGGAACGTCTTTTGAAGGATTCAATCAAGATTGAAGATGGAGACCTTATGGAGCTGGCCCGGCAGCGGGCCCAGGTGGTCATGTCCTACCTGGCCGAAAAAGGACCCGTTGAAACCCAGCGCCTGTTTTTGGTGATGCCGGTATTAGATTCAGCCGGAGTTAAAAATCGGCGGGTTGAAATGAAGATCAAATAGGTGGTTTTGTTTTGCCCGCCAGGTCGGATGAGTCAACGAAAAAAAGGAGGGGTAAAAACCCCTCCTTTTTTAAACTTTATTAACTCCCAAGCCAGGCGATCAGCCGTCAGCCATCAGCGTTCAGCCCTGGAAAACCGGGGCCTTACGCTAAACCAACAGCCAACTGCCGAAAGCCATCAGCTTGATTTAGGCAACTTTAGCCGAATCGAACATCTTCCTCGGCTGCAGCAAGCCTACAGTATCTCAATGATGGCGGCTGCGCCCATGCCGCCGCCAATGCACATGGAAACAATTCCCCTTTTTTTCTTCCGGCGCTTGAGTTCATAAATCAACTGGGTCGTCAACTTGGCTCCGGTGCATCCCAATGGGTGGCCGAGGGCGATGGCACCACCGTTGGGATTGACGTCACCGTCCCAATAGCGTTTTTCCAGGCCCAGCTGCCGCAGGGAATAAATGCACTGGGAGGCAAAAGCCTCGTTGATTTCAAAAAGATCAATGTCCTTGGTCTTAAGTCCGGCTTGTTTCAGAACTTTGGGGATGGCATAGGCCGGCCCGACGCCCATAATTTCCGGTTCCACTCCGGCAACGGCATAATGGGTCAGCTTTGCCACCGGATCCAGGCCGAGCTGCTTGGCCTTTTCCGCGCTCATCAACAAGGTGAAGGCAGCCCCGTCGGTCATCTGTGATGAATTGGCCGCGGTAACGACACCACCTGCCTTAAATGGCGACTTCAACTTCGCCATCTTTTCCAGCGACGTCGGCCAGCGCACCCCGTCGTCCATCTCGAAAGGAACCTCAACGTGAATTTTTTTGCCTTGTTTATCCGTGGTATATTTCCAGGCCATAATGGGAATGATCTGTTCCTTGAAGATACCGTTCTCATTTGCTTCATGAGCCCGCCGGTTGCTTTCCATACCCACCTTGTCCTGGTCCTCACGGGAGATATTGAATCTTTCCGCCACGTTTTCAGCCGTAATCCCCATGGACACATAGGTATTGGGCAGGTCACCCCAGCCCGGATGCGGCCTGAAAATGCTGCCGCCCATGGGAATATGGCTCATGCTCTCGGCTCCCCCGGCGATGATAACCTCAGACCAGCCGGCCTGGATTTTTGCGGTTGCATCCGCGATCGCCTGAATCCCGGAAGAACAAAACCGATTCACGGTCATGCCACAGGTCTCAATGGGCAGACCGGCACCCAGGCTGATAACCCGACCCAGATTCATGCCCTGTTCCGCTTCCGGGAAGGCACAACCGCAGATCAGGTCATCCACTTCTTCCGGTTTAAGCTTCGGCACCCGGGCCAAAAGCCCCTTCACCACCTGAATGGCAAACTCATCACTCCTGGTCTGGGCCAGGCCTCCCTTTTTATAACGTCCTCCCGGACTTCTCACCGAGGCAACAATGACTGCTTCCTGCATAATAATCCTCCATTTTTTTCATTTCAGAAGATCCGGCCGCGGGTTTCCCCGGCCGGTTGAAATATAAACTGTTAATTCCGCAACGGCTTGCCGTTTTTCAACATGTACATCATGCGATCCTGGGTCTTTTCCTCTCCGCACAAGCTGAGAAAAGCCTCGCGCTCCAGATCAAGGATCAGGTCTTCAGAGACAAAGGTACCCTCGGCGCAGTCGCCGCCGGAAATCACCGCAGCCAGCTTCCTGGCCACGTACTGATCGTAGTCGGAGATATAGTTGCCGGCTTTCATGTTATAGAGAATGGAATCCACCATACCCCGGAAATTTTCTCCCATCACCGGAATCATGGCCGGCTTCGGCTGCCGATAAAATTTGGCCAGACCCAGAACAACATTTTTGGCGTCATAAATCTGTTGATCCCGGTTCATGCTGATGCTGTCGGTTTTGCGGATATAGCCAAGCTCCTGGGCTTCCACGGCGCTGGTCGCCACCTTGGCCATGCCGATATTTTCGAACACTTTCTGAAAGTAGGTCTGCAGGTTGAGCCCGCTTGCAATCGTGCCTTCCGGGATGCCTTCCGTGCAGCGGAGCATCAATTCCTTTGTGCCGCCGCCGGCGGGGATCACCCCGACGCCAACTTCCACCAGTCCCATGTAGGTTTCTCCATGGGGCTGACAGCGGTCGCCGTGCATGGAAACCTCACAGCCGCCGCCCAGGGCCATGCCGGCCGGAGCGGTAACCACCGGTTTGGAGGAATATTTGAGCCGCATGTTGGCATACTGAAAATCATGGATCATTTTATCAAGGATGTCCCAGTCACCCTGCTGGATGGTGACGAAAACCTGGAAAAGGTTGGCACCCACCGAAAAATTTGCTCCATGGTTGGCCACCACCAGGCCGAGAAAATCCTTTTCAACGATGTCGCAGCTTTCATAGATCATGGCGCCGACGTCACCGTCGATGGCATTCATCTTCGTGTGGAACTCCAGGCAGGCTACCCCGTCGCCAATGTCAATCAGGCTGGCACCGGCGTTGGAAGCTACCACCCGATTGCGTTCTTTCAGGGACGGCAGCAGAATAATCTTGGGATTTTCCGCCAGCTTGACATAATCCTTGGCGGCGAAGTCGTAATAGTAGCGACCGTCATCCTTCTGCAGGTAAAATGAAGTATGGCCGGCCTTGAGCATGTCGCTGATTTTCTTCGGCACCTTCAGCTTCAGCTCCTTCATCACCTTGACCACCTCTTCAACCCCCAAGGCATCCCAGGTTTCAAAGGGACCAAGCTTGTGATTGTAGCCCCACTTCATGGCGTTGTCGATGGCAACCAGGGTGTCGCAAATTTCCGGAATCCGGTTGGCGGCATAGATAAAATTGCGGCAGAGATACTCCCTGACCACCTCGGCCGCCACGTCGGTACCCCGGAAAAGGCAGCGCAGCTTGGCGGCAAAGCCGCCCGGCTCTTTCTTGGCTGCTTCCAGCGAGGCAAACTTGGGCTTTTTAAAGGGAACATATTCCATCTGCTGATAATCAAGGGCCAGTTTCACCCGTTTGCCTTTTTCATCCTTGGTTTTCTGGTAAAAACCCTTCCTGGTTTTGTTCCCCAGCCATTTGTTTTCCACCATCTTGACCATGAACTCGGTGGGAACGAACATCTCCCGCATCTCATCGTCGGTCACCGCCGCGTACAGGTTGTTCATGACATGGAAGCCGATGTCGATGCCCACCAGGTCCATGGTGCCGCAGATGGCCGAACCCGGCCGGCCGACGGCCTTGCCGATGATGGCATCCAGCTCCGGCACTGACAGCTTCTTTTTCTCCATGATGCTGATGGCATTGGCGATGTCAAAAACCCCGATGCGGTTGCCGATGAAATTCGGAACGTCCTTGCAGACAACCACCCCCTTGCCGAGAACGTCTTCACAGAAGGAAGACATGAAGTCAACCACCTCGGCATCCGTCTCCTCGCCGGGAATGACCTCTACCAGCTTCATGTAGCGGGGCGGATTGAAGAAATGGACGCCCAGGAACCGTTTTTTCAGCGTCTTCGGCAGGTTGGCGGCAATGTCCCTGATTGGCAGCCCGGAGGTATTGGTGGAAACAATGCTTTTGCTGCCCACCACCTTCGCCACTTTCGCCAGCAGTTCCTGCTTGATCTCCAGGTTTTCAACCACAACTTCGATCACCCAGTCCACCTGGGACAACTTGTCCAAATCGTCTTCAAAGTTGCCGATGGTAATCATTTCCGCGTTTTTCTTGCTGTAGAAGCTGGCCGGTTTTGACTTCAGAGCCGCCTTGAGACCTCGGGCGGCAAAGCTGTTGCGCCATTTTGGGCTTTCCTTGGTCAAACCCTGCTGCTGGTCCTCTTCCGTCAGCTCGAATGGCACGATGTCAAGCAGCAGACACTCGATACCGGCATTGGTCAGGTGAGCAGCAATGCTGGCACCCATGACCCCGGCACCTAAAACCGCAGCCTTTTTAATTTCATATGACATAGTCGTTATCCTCCTCAATGTTGGTTATCACGTTTAAACGCCAAATGAAGCATCCAGCATTTCAACCGCTGTTTTTTCCCTCATTTCGATGCTTTGGCACCGGGTTTTCAAAGTATGCAGCACTTCAACGGCAAAAAATTTCGCCGCTGACACCTTGCCTTCATAAAATGCCGCTTCGTCATTGTTGCGGGCCAGGGCCCGTCGGGCGGCGATGCCTTCCGCTCCGGCTTCCCCGTAAATTTTTTCCAGTTTTTCCACCGCTATGGCCGCGGCCTGCAGCAGCTGCCAGCCGACTACCAGATCACCGAAAATCATCAGGTAGGGACGGGCGTTGAGGATGGGAATCACCAGACCGGAACCCTCCGACCAGGCACCAAACTCCTTGGTCAGATTCCCTACTGCCTGCACCGCTTCTCCCAGCATAGCACCATATTTCCCCAAAAAGTCAATTTTCTGAACCTGGGCAACGGTCTTCCCCATTTCCTGCAGCAAGTTGAAAACGTTTTCCCCTTTTCGCTGGGCCAGCTTGCGGCCTACCAGGTCCAGGGCCTGGATGCCGTTGGTACCTTCGTAGATGCAGGCAATCTTGGCATCCCGCAGGTACTGTTCCACCGGATATTCACTGCAGTAGCCGTAGCCTCCGTACACGTCAATCGCCAGCGAACAAATTTCTATGGCTTTATCGGATGAAAACGCCTTGCATACCGGGGTCATCAACTCGGCAAAACCATGCCAGTAATTCCGTTGTTCCGGAGTTTCGGCAATTTCCGCCCGGTCGATGGAGTAAGCAACAAAATAGTTCATTGCCCTGATGCCCTCGACATAAGCTTTCATCCACAACAAGGTCCGCCGGATGTCCGGATGTTCGATAATCGCCACCGGCTTGGCAGCCGGATTGCTGAAATCCCAGATCGCCCGGCTCTGGATGCGTTCCCGGGCATAATTGAGCGCGTGCTCATAGGCGGCCGTGGCGTGACCGAGGCCCTGCATGCCAACTTCAAGCCGGGCTTCATTCATCATGTTGAACATGATGGCCATGCCCTGACGCTCATTACCCAGAAGCTCCCCGACACAGTTTTCTTCCTCGCCGAAATTCAGGGTGCAGGTGGCCGATCCCTTGATCCCCATTTTATGTTCGATGTTGCCGGTTTTAACATCGTTGGACTCTCCCAGGCTGCCATCGTCATTTACCTTTATTTTCGGAACGATAAACAGCGATATGCCATCGGTCCCGGGAGGATCGCCCTCAATGCGGGCCAGCACCGCGTGGATGTTGTTTTCAGTCAGGTCATGGTCGCCGCTGGAGATGAAACACTTGGTTCCGGTAATCTGGTAGCGGCCGTCCGGCAACCGTTTGGCTCTGGTTTTCAAGGCTCCCACGTCACTGCCGGCACCAGGTTCGGTCAGGCACATGGTGCCGCCCCACTGGCCGCTGTACATTTTATCCATGTATTTCCGCTGCTGGGCTTCCGTTCCATATTTTTCAATCAGCCCGGCGGCGCCGCAGGTCAAGCCTGGGTACATGCAAAAAGCAAAGTTGGCGGCATTGAACAGCTCGGCGCAGGCGGAAAACACCGTCAATGGCATGCCTTGACCACCCACTTCCACCGACCGGTGGGCGGCATTCCAGCCGGCCTCGCAGTACTTTTTGTAGGGTTCATGAAAACAGGGCGGTGCGCTTACCTTGCCATCCTCGAAGGTGCAGCCCTGCTGATCGCCCAGGCTGTAGGTCGGCAAAATTTCATTGACCGCCATTTTTTCCGCTTCGCCCAGCAGCATGTTGACATCTTCAACCGTGTAGTCCTGATACTTTCCGGCTTCGAACAACTTGTCGACCCCAAGCTGCTCAAAAAGGATAAACTTCTGGTCTCTGGTATTCACCAGTCCGTTACTCATTGTTTTTTCCTCCTTTTAAAATTATGGGTGATTGTTCATTCATTTATCAAATACTCCTTAAATTCTCTTCCATCGTCGTAATTTCAAGCTTTATCGTTCAAACTTTTTTCGGCCGTCAGTCCGTTTCGCAAAATGGTCAGGACATCGGCAGCATTTTTACTGAGGGAATACTTGCGGTTGTTGAAAACCCAGCAGCTGACAATTTCATCCATGCTGCCAAAAATGACTTCCCGGGCTACCTTTGTATTAATAGCAGCATTAAAATAGCCCTGGCGCTTAGCTTCATCAACCAATTCCTCTATTATTTGATAATACTGTTTCAGTGGGTCGGCAATGCCGGAACGGATGTAATTGTCCGACTGGCGAAGTTGAATCTGCAAAAAATTGGCCAGTGAAGGATTTTTCTCCAGATGGTTGAAATGGAAGTGCACCAGGACCGAAAGCTTCTCCATGACGTCGTCATAGTCCTCGAGCAAAACCTTCAACTGACTGATAAACTCGATCATTTTCTCACGAAACACGGAAACCAGCAGGTCTTCCTTATTGGCAAAGTAGAGATAAATGGTCCCATCGGCAATGCCGGCCTGGCGGGCAATCTTGGCTACCTGGCAGTTATGATAGCCATATTCAGCAAACGCTTCCAGGGCGGCATCGATAATGGCCATGTATTTCTCCCGCTTTCGGGATTCCACCGGTATTTTACTATTCATCATAAAGAGCATCCAACCGCTGCTGGTATTTGGCCGTGACGATCTTCCGCCGTAACTTCATGGTAGGGGTTATTTCCTCATCATCCATGGAAAAATCACTGTCCAGCAGAATAAACTTCTTTATCTGTTCGTAGCTGGGAATCTCATTTTCTTCATGCACCTTTTTGATCCGCTGCTCATATAACCGTATGATTTCAGGATCTTCCAGCAATCCCCGGATGTCGGTATAAAGGATGTCATGGCTCAGGGCATATCTTTCAAGGTTCTCAAAATCAGGCACCACCAGAGCGGAGACAAAGCGCTTCTTGTCACCGTAGAGCATGACTTCACTGATGTATTCATCTGTTTTCAGCAAATTCTCAAGGTGCTGCGGCGCGATATTCTTGCCCCCGGCCGTTACAATCAGGTCTTTTTTTCGGTCGGTAATACTTAAATAACCTTCATCGTCCAGCTTGCCAATGTCGCCGGTGCAGAACCAGCCATCCACGAAAGCTTCCGCGGTTGCCTGGGGATTTTTATAATATCCCTGGGTGACGTTCGGCCCCTTGACCAGAATTTCCCCGTCATCGGCAATCTTCACCTGCACCTCGGGAATAACCTTGCCCACTGTACCGAACTTGAGTTCCTCGGGGGTGTTCACGGCAATGACCGGCGAAGTCTCCGTCAGACCATACCCTTCCAGGATAAGATAACCGGTGGCATAAAAAAATTCAGCAATTTTTTTCGGCAACGGAGCACCGCCGGACACGAAAAAGCGCAGACGACCTCCCAGCTTCTTGCCCATTTTACTGAACACCAGTTTTTTAGCCAGACCGTACTGCCAGGCTAAAAAAGCGGGAGGAGTTTTCTTTTCCTCCTTGCAGGCGGCTATCTGATCGGCAATCCCGAAAGCCCAGAACATCAGCTTTTTCTTCAGCCCGGAACTCTGTATGGCCGCGTCATAAATTTTAGCGTAAATCTTCTCGAAGAGTCGCGGAACGCTAATCATGATTGTCGGCCCCACCTCTTCCATGTTCTGCGGCACGGTATCAATGGCCTCGGCGTAGGCAATGGTCGCCCCGGCACAAACCATCAGATAATAGCCAGACTGGCGCTCAAGAACATGGCTCAAAGGGAGGTGAGACAGGGCAATATCATCATGACCAACCGTCGCCCGGGAGAGGCTGCCCTGACAGTTGCTGTAAAAATTATGGTGGGTAAGCATTACCCCTTTTGGTTCCCCGGTGGTACCGGAAGTATAAATAATCGTCGCCAGATCATCAGGTTTTATTTTTTCAATGATTGCCTCCAGCTTGCCTGGATTCTCCTGCAGCCAGGCCTTTCCTTCCGCCTCCAGGAAAGAAAGGGTAATAACATTCTCATCGGCCAGCAAGGCATCATCAACCGGATCAAAAACCACGATGGTTTTCAACAAAGGGCATGATTCTCTTATTTCGAGAACTTTGCGCAGCTGCTCTTCAGTGGAAACGAAAATCAATCCTGATTCGGAATTATTAACTAAAAAGGCGATCTGCTTGGGTCGGTTGGTAGGATACACGGGAACATCCGCCCCCCCCATGCTGAGCACGCCAAAGTCAACAAAAGCCCACTCCGGCCGATTTTCGGAAAGCAGAGCAATCTTATCACCCGGCTGAAAGCCACGGGAGAGCAAGCCGGCGGCAATGGAACGAACATGTTCCGCCCATTCGTTCCAGCTTATATCCACATACCGGCCACCCCGTTTAACCATCATTGCCCGCTGGTCACCATAACGCTTTACCTGATCAAAAAACACCTGAACAAGGTTCATTTCTCCCCTCCCTTCTATAAATGAATGATCACTCATTTATAGCGCTAAAACATTTTATCCGGCTTGTCAAGTGAAAAAGTCAATTTAAGGAGAATCCTTCTGAAGACAGCATGCGGAAAAAAACAATGCTGCACCAGCCGACTGGGACAAAACAGAGGCAAAACAACCTCGCGGCCCTCAAGCAACCTGCCGTAATCTTCCGGCAATGCCAGGTGAAACGTTGGCTTTTACCGCGTTTTGTGACAGAAATTCAGGAATAAGCTGTTAAGGGGCCACTACTCAAGCCACTTCCAGCTCAAGCGGAGGCAAAATAGGCACAGGCTTTGGGAGTTGCCACCCTCCCCCGGGGGGTCCGGGCCAGGAAGCCAAGCTGCAAAAGGTAGGGTTCACAGACATCCTCCAGGGTATCGGCCTCTTCCTGAAGAACCGCAGACAAGGTTTCTATTCCCACTGGGCCGCCGTTGAACTTTTGGATAATCGCCAACATATACTGACGATCAAGGGGATCAAAGCCATAGGTATCGATTTCCATCTGCTCAAGAGCGTGGCGGGCCACGTCCGGCGTAATCATTCCCTGTCCATGAATCTGGGCAAAATCCCGCACCCTTTTCAGCAGTCGATTGGCCACCCGGGGGGTGCCCCGGGAACAGCTGGCAATCACTGCCGCCCCCTGGTTGTTGATGTCAAGATTCAGAATGGCTGCCGATCGTTTAATAATCAGGCTCAGATCATCAAGGCTATAAAATTCAAGGCGAAAAGTAATGCCAAATCGACCCCTGAGCGGTGAACTCAGCAACCCGGAACGGGTGGTGGCGCCAATCAGAGTGAAAGGAGGCAAGTCCAGGCGAATAGAGCGAGCGGAAGGTCCCTGTCCGATAATAATGTCCAGTTTAAAATCCTCCAGAGCCGGGTAGAGAATTTCCTCCACCGCCCGGTTGAGCCGGTGAATTTCATCAATAAACAGAACATCGCGTTCCTGCAGGTTGGTGAGGATGGCAGCAAGGTCCCCGGGCCGTTCGATGGCCGGGCCTGAAGTGGCTCGGACCTGAACCCCCATTTCCCGGGCAACGATATGAGACAGGGTAGTTTTTCCCAATCCCGGAGGACCGGAAAACAAGACATGGTCAAGCGGCTCATGGCGTTCGCAGGCGGCGGCAATAAAAACCCGCAGATTGTCCTTGATACGAGGCTGGCCGACATATTCTGCCAGCCTGGATGGTCGCAGGAAGGCTTCTTCAGGCAGGTCAGAGGCAAGCGGCTGCCGGTCAACCAGGCGATCATCATCCATTGTGCAACCCTTTCAAAACCTGCTTCAGCAGCTCCTCCACCCGTTCTTCGGGCCGGTCGCGGAGAGCCTGGTCAACAGCACTCAAACAGTCCGTCGGCCGGTAGCCGAGACTTTCCATCGCCGCCAGCAGTTCATTTCGCTTGGTGGAACCGGAGGACGAGGTCTGCATTTCCGCCTGGCTCCAGGAACCCGCATACCCTTTTTTCAACTCTTCTCCCAGTTCAAGCACCAGGCGCTGGGACAATTTTTTTCCCAGGCCGGGTATCTTGGCCAGCAGCTTGACATCCTGATTCACCAGCAGCTGTTCCAGTTGACCTACTTCAACCCGAGAAACTATATTGAGCGCCAGCTTGGGGCCAACCCCGGAAACGGAAAGCAGTTTCAAAAACATTTGCTGCTCATCCTGGGAATAAAAGCCATACAACTGCAGGTGATCTTCCCGAATGCGGGTGGTCACCCACAAGGTGGCCTGCTGCTCCAGTTCGGGAAGCTGGCGGTAGGTACTTCCGGAAACCAGCAAGCTGTAGCCGACCCCGGAGACATCAACAATAACCTGGTTCGGCAACTTCTGAATCAATCTCCCGGAGATGCGGGCAATCATAATGGCTTCACCTTCGCTTCCCAGTGCCGCAACTGCTGATGGTGATGGTGGCAGATGGCAACGGCCAGAGCATCGGCGGCATGTTCTCCAGCTATTTTCCGCTGGTTCAAAACCACGGCAACCATTTGCTGGACCTGCTCCTTGGTCGCTTTTCCATAACCCACCACCGCCTGCTTCACCACTGACGGAGGATATTCGGCTATTTCCAGCCCGTAGTTGGCCACGGCAACCATGGCCGCGCCCCGGGCCTGCCCGAGAACAATCATGCTTTTAACGTTATGGCCATAAAAAATACCCTCTACTGCCGCCTGTTCAGGTTGAAATTCACGGAGAATTTCCATGGTGGCGGCATAAAGGCGGGCAAGCTTTTGAGAGGTGGTTTTCTTCGCAGCCAGGGAGACCTGGGCATGGTGAACATGCACGAGGTTGCGGCCGTCGTTTCTCACCAGGCCGAAACCGGTTGAACTGCTGCCGGGATCAATTCCTAATATCAACATGCGCCGTTCAAAACCCGGGAACGGCATTCCCATCCAGACCCGGCAATACGGAAGCTACATTTCATGCGTTTCATCCCTGCAGCCGCTCAAGCAGTTCCATGTCAATATCGAAATTGGCGTAGACATTCTGCACGTCGTCGGAATCCTCGATTTTCTCCATCAGGCGCAGCATCTGCTCCGCTTCCTTCCCTTCCAGCTTGACAGTATTCTGGGGAATTTTGGTAATTTCCGCCGACACGTAGGACCAGCCCTTTTCATCAAAGGCCTGCTTCACCGCCTCGAAGTTTTCTGGCGTCGTGAGCACCTCAATGGTCCCGTCTTCAGCTATTTCTTCCACGTCATCGGCACCGGCCTCCAGGGCCAGATCAAAAAGTTCCTCTTCGTCAATGTTCGCCTTCTCAAAAACAATCAGTCCCCGGGTATCAAACATCCAGGAAACGCAGCCGCTTTCCCCGAGATTGCCGTTGCCTTTGCTGAAAATATGCCGAAGTTCAGCCGCCGTCCGGTTGCGATTGTCCGTCAGGATGTCGACCATAACCGCTACCCCTCCCGGACCATAGCCTTCATAAACCAGCTCTTCATAGGAAACCCCTTCGAGTTCCCCGGTACCCCGTTTGATAGAGCGCTCAATATTATCCTTGGGCATATTGACCGCTTTGGCAGCAGCAATGGCCGTGCGCAGGCGGGGATTGGCATCGGCATCGCCACCCCCCTGACGGGCCGCCACGGTTATTTCCTTAATCAATTTGGTAAAAATTTTCCCCCGCTTGGCGTCTACCGCCCCTTTGCGATGCTTAATCGAACTCCATTTATTGTGACCTGACATCTTCCCACCTTAAAAAATCTATTGTTATTAAAAAAACCAGCCAAGGCGGGCTTGGCGCCCGCAACCCAAATCAGG
>JAOZRP010000023.1 GCA_029940125.1 bacterium | reverse complement strand
GCCCAGAGGATGGAGTTTCTCACCTCCACGTTGCTGCTGCCGTTTTCAATCCTGATATTGTCGCCCACCGCCGCGTACCAGGTGTTGTTGACGGTGCGGACATCGGTGGCGCCGCTGACCAGCAGGCCGGCTGCGGTATTGCGGTAAACAAGGTTATGGAAAATCTGCTGCTGGTCGGTGGCGGCAATTCCGGTCTGGTTGCCGGCAATGCGGTTAAACTGGATTAAGCCGGTGAAACCGCCCACGCCGGTCACGTTGTTTTCAATCAGGTTGGCGTTGTCAAGGCTGTCGCCGCCCAGGAGGCCGGAGCCGCTGACGCCAATAGCATTTTCGTAAATATGCTGGTTCTGCATCCGGCCGTCAACCAGGTTTACCCCCAGATCATTGCCGAAAATTTCATTTGCTTCTCCGGTTCCGACAAAGCCCAGGGCCTCGTTGTCAGCAGCAAGGCTTGCGATTATTCCAGTAGAGTTGGCAAAAATCCGGTTGGCTGCCAGCCGGGCCAGGGCATCGAAGCTGACGCCCACCAGGGAATCATGGATGCTGTTGGCGGTGATTTCCCCGGTAAAGGGGGCGCTGATTTCCAGGGCGGTTCCGGTTGCCTGGATATCGTTCTGGTCAATGATTCCCCCGGACTCTGCAGTTATCCTGATTCCGCCTGTCGCGCCGGCAAAACTGTTGAAGCGTGTCTCAGCATCCCCGCCGTTCAGCACCAGTACGCCCCCGGCAAAATCGTTATGGGTTATCCGGGCCTCTGTGCCGCTGTTAACGGTAACCGTGCCGGTTATGATGTTGTCCTGCAGGGTGGCCGCGGAGTTGTCCAGGGTCAGCGGACCGTTGATGGTCAAACGTTGCAGACAGCTGCCGTCGGCATTGTTCAGGCTAATGGTTCCGGACAGCACTGTTTCATGATCCGGCGCGCCGATGATCAAAACTCCGGCATCATCGGCATTGACGACAACCGCCTCGGCATGAGCGCCGCTGACGTAAATCACATCACCCGGTCCCAGGTTGTTGCCATCGAGAATATCCTGAATGGAAGTGGAAGCGTCAGCCTGGAAAATATGGTTGATATCAAAGGTATTCCCCCTGACATGGATTTCCTGCTTCCCGGAAACGGAGTCCATCCAGGCGACAAAGGGATGGCCGTCACTGTCGACCGTCAGGCTCGCGGCTTCCTGTTCGCCGCCGGTGGGGCTGATGCCGTAGCCGGCGGCATCGCCGGCAAGTTCTTCACTAAAACTGCCGCCGTTCCATTTTTTGCTGTAGAGATGACTGCTCTGCAAGCCTTCACTGCTTATCCGGCTGTCGGTCCAGAGCAAATACAGCTCACCGCCGCCGGCTGCCAGCCGGGGATTGCGGGCGTCCACTGCACTGCTGGAGACGCCTCCGGCTGTCATAGCTGCGATCCCGGCTGCCTGCCAGGTTGAACCGTTATAATGGGCGGCGTAAATCTCCCGGTTGAGTTCAACCGTGCCCGAGGTCTGGTTCCAGTCCTCGTCAACCTGCTCCCAGGCCACGAACAGGGAGCCGTCGTGGTAGACAAGGGTGGGATTGCGGCTGTCAAGCGGATTTTTGCTGATGCCGTCGCCGCTTGCCGAGTTGCCAAGCTGGTTCCAGGAACCGGCGGCGTTTTCCAGGGCATACACCTGTTCCACCCCGGCCACGGTTTCGGTCCAGGCCACCGCCACCTTTGTGCCGTCGCCGGCAAAGGCAAAGTTTTCGATGCCGCTCATCGAGGCGGACAGTCCGCTTCCCGAGGCCGCCCCGGTACCGAATTCAACCCAGGAGGAGCCGTCAAACCGTCTGGCGTAAATCTGGGCCAGGCCGCTTGAGGTGTCCAGCCAGGCCGCGACCAGGCCACCGGCGGTATTGACCAGCCTGACCTTGTCCGCCGTGCCCGTGGCGCTGATGCTGCCTAAAGAGCTCCAGCCTCCGGCCCCGCTGTTGGCCGCCGCGTCATAGCGGGCCGCGAGGATATCGGTGCCTGATTCACTGATTTCCGTCCAGGCCACCACCGGAGCGCCGGAATCGTCCAGAACAACCGTTGGCCGCCGGGAAGCGGAGATCGTATTGCTTATCCCTCCCTGCTCGGCGCTGCCGGCCAGCTGCTGCCAGCCTGATTCCGTATGCCGGGCCAGATAGATTTCCATGTTGCCGTTGCGGCCGTCAGCCCAGACCACGTACTGACCATTGTTTCCGGCGGTCATGTCAGGTTCCAGGGCCGGCGCATTGCCGGCGGCCAGTCCACCGCCGGCGTATTCGGCCCAGCGGCCCAGATCGTCAATGCCCGTGGGCAAAGTGGACGCGGCCCGGGCATTGTCGTCGTCCGGAACCTGGAGCGCCGGCGCCTCCGTGGCTGCGGGTGCGGTGAAAGCCGCGTCATCACCGGCATTGCCGTAATCGACGAAATCAGACACGCCGCCGCCGGCCACAATCAGGTCGTCGCCGTACTCACCGAAGAGAAAATCATTGCCGTCATTGCCGTAAAGCCGGTCCGCCCCGGCTCCGGCGTCATCGGTATTGGTGCCGAAATCACCGTAAAGATAGTCAACCGCCGCATCATCGCCGCTGCCGTCCTCGCTGTGCCCGTAAAGAATATCATGGTCCCGGCCGCCGACCAGCAGGTCGGAGCCGCCGTTGCCGGCAATAACATCGTCCCCGGCCCCGCCGTCAATGATGTCGTCCCCGGCGCCGCCGCTGATAACGTCGTTGCCCCCGTAGCCGTAAATCCGGTCCCGGCCGCCGTCGCCGAACAGCTGATCCGCACCGTCGTCGGCCCCCCGCAGCAGATCGTTGCCGCCGTCGCCGTGCAGGAGGTTGTTTGCCCCGAAGCCGGCCCGCAGCTCGTCATTGCCGCCGCCGCCGCTTAAACTGTCGGTGCCGAAGCCGCCGTCAAGGAAATCATTGCCGCCTTCGCCGCTCAGGAAATCATCGCCAAGTTCGCCGTACAGCGTGTCATTGGCGTTGTCGTCAACGCTTTCGCCGTGATCATGGCCGTACAGGGTGTCGTCTCCGCTTTCACCGTGGATGACATCCCGGCCTGCACCGCCCAGGAGCAGGTCGTCGCCGCTGCTGCCGTAAATGACATCATCCCCCTCACCGCCACGTACCAGATCGGCCCCGGCCATGGCCATGATGGTGTCGGCCCCGCTGCCGCCGTCAATCACGTCGCCGAACCAGACGCCGTCGGTAAAATCAGGGTCATGCCCGGCCCCGTCGTCGGAACCGGTTATCCGGTCATTGCCTTCATCACCGTACAGGTGGTCGCCCACCCCGCTGTCGGCAAAGATCTCATCATTGTCGACGCCGCCGTGAATAATATCCTGGCCGCTGCCGCCATGCAGCAGATCATCCCCCTCATTGCCGCTGATGTCGTCGTCGCCGCTGCCGCCGAAGATGCGGTCCCGCTCACTGCCGCCGGTAATGAGATCCGCTCCGGCCTGTCCGTAAATCAGGTCAGCGCCGCTGTCACCATAAATGGTGTCGTCGTCGGCCCCGCCTTCAATCAAGTCGTTGTTTTCGTTGCCGTAAATGGTGTCGGCGCCCTCTTGACCATAGAGAAAATCATCCTGACTGCCGCCGGAAATGCTGTCCGCCCCCAGCCCGCCGTAAATATAATCAACTCCGCTGTTACCGGTTAAAACGTCGCTGCCGTCGCCGCCGTGAATAAAGTCATCGTCTTCGTTGCCGGAGATGGTATCGTTGCCGCTGTCGCCGTAAATGACGTCGCTGCCGGTGCTGCCGTAAATGGTGTCGTCTCCCGTACCGCCGTCCAGAAAGTCATCATTCTCGTTGCCGTAAATGGTGTCATCCCCGGTCTGGCCGTATATCTCATCATTGCCGGTTTCCCCATGAATTATATCACTGTCATCAAGGAGAATGGCCGACTGAATGCCGTACTGATCCTCACCGTACACCAGGTCTGCTTCCGAGCCGCCCCAGATGGTATCCCGGCCCCGGCCGCCCTGGATAATGTCCCGACCGGAATTGCCGTACAGCATGTCATTGCCGAAGTTGCCGTAAATGGTGTCATCGCCCCGGCTGCCGTAAATCAGGTCGCTGTCGTCAAGGGGATCGATGGAGTGATTGCCGCTGTCATCTTCACCGTAAATGATGTCATCCTGATAGCCGCCGATAATATAGTCTCCACCCCGGCCGCCGTACAGGGTGTCGCTGCCGGTATCGCCGTATACCAGGTCGTCTCCGTCATCGCCATAAATTTGGTCGTCGCCTTCAAAACCCCGGAGGTTGTCATCGCCGGTATTGCCGTGAATCAGGTCGTTGCCGCCATGTCCTTCGATCAGGTCGTTGCCGCTGTCGCCGTAAATTTCGTCATCGCCGGCCTCGCCGTAGATTACGTCGTCTTCTGAACCGCCATGCACGGTATCGGCATCATCGCCGGCATAAATGATATCGGCACCGCTTCCTCCCCAGATACTATCATTACCGGCCAGGGCGTAAATAAGGTCGCTGTCGTCAATCAGGTTGGTGGAATGGGAGCCGTCCGCGTCTTCCCCGTAGATGGTGTCGGCGGCCAGACCGCCGATGATGAGATCAGCCCCGGTGCCGCCGGCAATGTAATTGTCCTGTGGGGTCCATTGCTCCTGTTGCCTGAGAACGGGTTCGGCAAAAATCAGGTCATCGCCGCCGCCACCCGAGATGGTATCGGGTCCCGGGGCAAGAAAGAGTTCATCACCTTGCCGACTGAGCATTTGCCTGACTTTAATCTCGACAAAATTCGGGATATATTTTTCTATGAAATTGAGATTTCCAACGGTTCCGCGGATAAAGCTTTCCGCGATCTCTTTTGCCCGATTATGATCGTACCGGGCAAACTGTTCAAATGAGTACCCGTCTCCAAAGATGATGTCATCACCGTCGTTGTCAGTACGGGGATTGCCGTAAAGGGTGACTGCCTGGGACGAATAGTTCGCGCCGTCGCTGTCACCGTAAACCTCGTCTCCATCATCGCCGCCGGAGATGAAATCCGCGCCGGCGCCGCCATAGAGTATATCCGCACCTGCCTGTCCCATCAGGCTGTCAATGCCCCTGCCCCCAAAGATGAGGTCATCGCCGGCACTGCCGTAAATGATATCATTGCCGCCGCCGCCGTAGATTTCGTCATCGCCGGTGCCGCCGTCAATAATGTCCCGGCCGCCGCCGCCGTAGATCTTGTCATCGCCGCCGCCGCCGTCCAGTTTTTCTTTCGATGTGACCAGGGAGGCGCTGGTGCCGTTGTGGGCGAAGAGTATATCGTCACCGTCACCGCCCTGGATTATGTCGATGCCCTCATCACCATACAGGTAATCAATTTCGCCGCTGCCTACCAGCAGATCGTTGCCGTCACCGCCGTGAATTGTCACTGTCAGGGGGGGAGGGTCTTCGGGAGGAGGATTGTTTGGATCATCAGCATACTTGGCGGTAGGAGTGCCTTTAATCGTGATAATGTCGTCACCGTCACCGGCATTTGCCGTTATGGCATTCACAAACAGGTCAGCATCGCCGTAGTACTGTTCAATCCCGAAGGCCTCAACCTTGACTATGCCGGGGCCCATTGCGGACACCGTATATTCTTCATCTTTGGTTCCTGTCTCAATGCCTCTGATATCAGCCCGGTTGCCCACATTCAGTACCAGGGTGCCGTCGGATTCGAGTGTGGCCAACTGCGGCTGGGGTGCGTCACAAGGGATGTCAAAATCAAGGAGGGTTACCCGGGCCAGTTCATACTCGTCGCCAATGGAAAAGAAGAAAAGATCCAATTCCCAGAACAGCCGCAGATAGGCACCCAAGGCCCCGGAAAGATCAAAAATACATGCCGGGTTTTCCATCAACTCATCCGTATGCAGCTTGCCGTCACCGTCGGGATCATGGATATTCAATCCCAGCTCGGCAAAAATGCCGCCTTCCACACCCAGTTCGGCTAAGACGACGTCCACCGAAGCGCCGGCGCCCAGTTCACCGTACAGCCGGGCCTCAGGGGGATCATCGCCGTTTTCGGCAATGCGGTCGTCAATATAGAGGCCGTTGAACAGCAATGCGGGATTGTCGGTGTTGTCAATGAACTGATGAATGCCGTGGGTGTCATAGCCGAAGGCCAGATCGACCTGGGCCCCCAGGCGGCCGCCGATGTTGACGTACACCGGCGGGGTCGCCCAGACGGGTCCGAAGCTCTGGCGGTAGGAAAATTCCACCTTCAGGGTGGGCATGACGTACTTGATCAGGTCAACGTCCCGGCCGAAGAAAAGCCCCATGATGCTGATGGGGTCTTCGTAAATGGGGAACTGCAGGCCGCCGCCCACCGCCGAGGTAGAGGTAAGAAACTGGGAGCCGGCAGAGTCTGGATTGCCGTCTTTTATGGCAGCCGTTATCTCATCGATGGAACTTGCAACCAGGCGACCGCCTTCAAGCAGGGCGTCAAAGGGGTGTTCCGGCAGGGCATGGGGGTGGCTGGGACTGTCGTCGCCCAGGCCCCAGCGCAGGTCAAAGCTGGTTTCAGTTTTGCCGTCGGAAAAAACGATATCGCCAAGGGTGATGGTCACGCTGTCACCAAGACTCTTCACCTTGTTGATCAGATTGATGATGCCGATGGCGCTGTCAATCCAATCCGCCGCCTCGGCCACGCCTCCGGGGATATAGGAGGCCAAGTCCAACATGGTGAAGGGCTCGCCGGCCAGGTCGGAGATTACCGGCAGGGGATAGGTGAGGATGTCGATCAGGGGCTGCACCGGCTCGAGGACGGCCTGCACCGGCCCTAAAACATCGCCGACAAATTGACTCAGGAATTCACCGAAATCAAGGGAAATGTTGTAAAAGCCGGCTTCGGGCAGCTGGCCGGAAAGATCGTCTCCCTGGTCAAACTCCCAGGTCATGTAAAAATCCGAGGTCAGGGAAGGGAAGTTTTTGCTGACTCCATTTTCCAGGCCAAAGCCAAGATTAAGATCAAGATTAACCGTGGCCAGGGTTTCGGCATTAAAGCCAAAGTCAAAATCACTCACCCCCTGATTCATGAGGTCATCGAAATAGATTTTGTCCGAAGATGATCCTGCCGTAACCGCGATGCTGGCATCAAAACCGGTGGAATCAGCAATTCCATCACCATCTATATCATCGCCGTCTGCATCGGCTGTAATTTCCACCCCGAGAAATCCCAGGTTGGCGTTGGCAGAAAATTCATCATCAAGGCTGATGCCCAGGTCGATATCAAGCAGGTCAAGCGGCGTGCTGGGATTCTGCGGATTGTCAAGATTGGGCATCAGGTAAAAACCCTGATTACGATCAATGCCGAAGCCGAAATTAAGGGTCCAGCCTATTGAGGCGTTTACCGTGCCATCGGTTATTTCCAGGCCGAGGCCGGGCAGGCCGATATCAAAATTAATGGGTGGCAGGTTGCCGCTCAGATTTCCCCCAAGCGCGAGTTGGAAGCTGGCGTCCTGGATGTTCTCAGGGCCTGGCGGGTCTTCGGAGTTCCAGGGATTGCCGTCAGCCAGGAGAATAATATCGTCAGGGGTGAGGCCGGCCT
This sequence comes from bacterium, assembly GCA_029940125.1. Classification (GTDB taxonomy): domain Bacteria; phylum Desulfobacterota; class Anaeroferrophillalia; order Anaeroferrophillales; family Anaeroferrophillaceae; genus DQWO01. Next base: position 6,418 of record JAOZRP010000023.1, on the reverse strand, counting down.
CGCCGTCAAGCTCCTGCAGCAGCCCCAGACGCGGCAGGCTGCCATACTCATGGCTGTGGTCGTAATTATCATTGTCGGCAAGCAGATAAAACAGGTAATCCCGGGCGATTTCCGGATCACCCACGCTTTCAATGACCGTCCTGGCCGTGGCAATACTGGCGCGGATATCACCAAAAAAATCAGCCGCGTCCTGGAGATTGTTGCCCACCAAGGGGAGGCTGCGGCCGAACACCCCGTCACTGACCAGCCCCTGCAGGGTTTCCAGGGCAAGGTCGATGCCGTCGAGAATGCCGACCAGGTTGCCGAACATGTTTTCCGAGTTAAAGAGATTTTCAAACCCGCCCTCCACATCCGGAATCTCGAAGCTGATAAGCCCGTCAGTTGAAGTTTGGTTGAACAGGGCGGTCAGCAGGCTGCCCAGATTGTCTATTACGAGGGTGAAGTTGCTGGTGCTTTCCTCCCCGGAAATGTATTCGTTTTCCGTGGGAAAGCGAACCGGCAGATTGGCATAGACCTTGCCGTTAACATCAATGGATATTTCGTCTGTCAGGGTATTGATGTCGTAATATCTGTCTCCGGGATTGCCTTGCAGGCCCACGGTGAACTCAGCCTTGCCGTTTCCGTCCTGGTTTTCCGGGGGCACCTGGCCGTCAACGGCCACCTGGCCGTCAACTACGAAAACGCCAAGCGGTCCCAGGGCCAGGCTGAAGCTCAAATCGTCGCCGTTTATTCCCAGGCCCAGGGAGAGGTTTGATGCTTCATCGATATAAGGCCGGATGGCATCGGCATCCGCCATGTCAACCCCGAAAATGAGATCAAAGGTGAATTCCGGCTCAATGGTCAGGCTCCCGCCGGTGCTGACGTCAATGAGGTTGCCGATGCCCGGCAGATCGGCAAGTTCACCCAGCCCCAGGGTTTCCAGGTTCAGGTCAAGATTCAAGGGGTCAAGCTGGGGTGCCCGGGTAAAGGATAAACCAAACTGCAGCGTATTGGTGTCGGGAAAAAACTGCATGCTTACGTTGTCATCGCTGTCCCCCAGCACCTGGTCAAGGGCCTCTTCCAGTTTGCTTTCCAGGTTGGTTAAAGCGGTTGCCGGATCATTCTGAAAATCGTTCAGGGCTGCAAGCAGATCATCAGTGAAGGAAAGGACGTCGTTCAGACTGGTGTCAATGAGGGGAATCTCTTTGCTGAGCAGGGTGTTGTCCCCCAGGTCCTGGAGAAAATCTATGACGAGCTGCAGGGCTTCGAAAATCGAGGGCATTTCAAAGTTATCAAAATTGGCCAGCTCGTCGAGGCCGGAAAGGTCAAAATTCCAGGAGTCGAAATCAAACAGACTGCCGTTGGGATTGCCGGCGGAAATGGACATGGAAAGCGGCGTTTCCGGGTCAATGTCCATGCCCAGGATGGCGGCGGCCGTGCCCTCCACTTCCACCGGCAGGTCGACGGTGAAACTGCCATCCGGCATCATGTCCGCCGGGTTGAAATTCAGGTAATCGGCAAGATCCGTCAGGTGATCAACAAGATCAGCTACCCGGACGGGATCATAGGAGTTGAACAGGTCGTAATCAATCTCGCCATGCAGCTCTGCTCCGGCCCCGGTGATAGTTACCCCGACAAGACCGGCGAAATCGGCGTTGGCATCAAAAGAACCTTCAATGTCCATGCTGCCGCTGAAACCCAGATTTTTCAGTACCAGCTGGTCAAACATGCTGGTGGCGGCAATCTGGGAGTTGATCGGGGCCTCGGCGATCTGTTCCGCCAGCATGCCCAGTTCGGTTATGGCCGGATCAGCGGCCTCGGCAGTGACCTTCAGGCTTGTGCCGGCCGGGCCGGTGGCGGTAAAAACCAGGTGTCCGGCACTGCCCAGCATGGCGGTTATGTCGCTGATCCCGGCATTGGCAATGGCCCGGTTGATGTCGTCAATCAGATTCCGGCGGCACTGGTTGGGGTCGGTATCATTTTCCTGACCGTCAGTGTCATCACTGTTTATGGTAACGGCAACAGGATCCGCGTCATTGAGGAAAATCTGGAAAGTGGCATCGGCTGTGAGCTGCCCGTTTTCCGGCAGAGGGGCACCTTCAAAATGGAGGTTGATGATGCGGTTTATGGGAACCGGTCCCAGGTTCATGTTTTCCTCAAGGCCGAGTTCGGTTGCCGCCGGGTCATCGGCGGCAGCGGTTATCACCAGCGAGGCTGCCGGGCCGGTTACCGTAAAGGTGAGATTATTTCCCATGAGTTCGGCGGTGATGTTCTCAAGATTGGCACCGGCAAGGGCGGTGCTGATGTCATCTACCAGGTCCTGGCGGTTTTCATTGCTGTTGTCGGCAGACACGGAAATGGAAACCGGAGCGTTGCCGTTGATTGCCAGGCTGAAGGCTGCCGGGCCGGAAAGCCTGCCGTTGACCGGCAGAGGGCTGGCGGCGGTCAGGGTTATTTTGTCCTGGTAGCACTGGGTGAAACCGAGTTCGGTTACTGCCGGGTCATCGGGATGGGCAAAAAGGATAAGGGAAGAGCCGCCCAGGCCGCCTTTGGTTGTCAGGGTAAGAAAATCGCCTTCGGCTGTGTGTTCAATACCGGCGGCCACCTGATCGCCCTCGAAACCCGCTTCCCGAAGAGCGGCCTGTAGAGCGTTGTTGAGGTCTGCCGCCAGGTCGTCGGCGCTGCTGTTTTCCGCGGTGGCTGAACCAGTGAGCACCACATCCACCCGCGCCGGTTCTTGTTCTGTGCCGTCATCGGCGCCGCCAAAGCTGTTAAGCAGCAATTGGAAACGGGCGTCGTCGGCAAGCTGCCAGGCCGTTACCGGGCGCGGGGCCTTAAGGATGGTATTGGCGCTGGAGAGATCAATGCCGAAGGTGATGTTCAGGCCGCCGTCGGCGTCCACGGAAAAATGGCTGTCGCTGATGGAAAAATTGGCCAGATGCTGAAAATCCCGGTCAAAATCAAATCCGGTCTCAAAAGCGGCAAAGTTGTGGTTTACCTGCATGGTAAAGAGAAGCTGGTCTCTGGTCCGGTCGAAATTCACCGTGATCCCGGACAAGGCATTGGCCTGTTCCGCCAGAAAGCCCAGGGCCGTGAAGGCGCTGTTATCCGGATCAGCCGGATTAACGGTCAACCTGAATGAGGAAGTGTCTTCCGGGGCATTGAGGAAGAGATGGCCGTCAGCAGTAATGCCGCTGGTAACGCCGGCTAAGCCGCTGATTCCTTCCAGGGTAGTGTTAACATAATCAATAAGCTGCAGGCGGCTGTTGAAATCGCTGGTTGCCGCCGCGGAAAGGGTTACCGGGACAGGAGCCGAATCATTCAGGCTGATTGAAAATACCGCGTCTGTTGTCAGCACGCCGTTTTCAGGCAGGGCCGCGCCACCGGCTCTCACCAGAACCCGGTTCAGCAGCTTTTCAAGCTGGGAGATGTCCTGGTAGGCCGGGGTGCCGTCAAAATTATAGAGCAGGCTGGTAACCTGGTCGCCGAAAGCCCGGCCAAAGTCAAGAACCTCACCCACCGAAGTATCTACTAAAGGAATCCTGGTGTTGAGGATGTCAGTGCCGATTATTTGGGAAAGCAGATTGGCAATCTGGTCAAAAGCGGAGAGCAGGGTGGAAGGGGTAAGATCGCTGAAGTTACTGAATTCGGTGATATCTGTCCCTTCCAAATGAAAAACAGGTGCCTCTCCCCTTAACGGATCTCCTTCAATGATCAGGGTGGTTCTGGCTCCTGTGCCCAGCAGGTCAGCCCGCAGCGGCAGGGAGGCGGACAGGGAAGACTGGGTGATGGCAAAAGACAGCAGTCCGGCGGGGCTGGTGCCGGAAATTTCACCCAGGGTGATGATCCCGGAAGTGTCATTGTCCGGGTTGGCCAGTGTGGCTGCTACCTCAGCGGTGAAATCAATGGTGCCGTTTTCCACCGAAGCGTCAAGCAGGCCCATGCCCAGATTGAAATCGGCGCTGGCATTCAGGTCAATATCGATGCCGGCGGTGAAATTGTTGAGCCGGATAAAAAAGGCGTCGTCAACGCTCATTCCCTGGGTGAGGTTGTAACCGAAGGTGAAGTCCAGGTTGAGGCTGGTGTCGATGGTGACCGGAGCTTCGAAGTTGACACCCAGGCTGTTGTCGTTTTTGAACATGCTCAGGGTTTCGTCCGCCAGGCTTTTTTCAAGCCTGAATCCGACATTGAACAGCAGTATCTCTGAATCTGGAACATAGCCCAGCCAGTCCGCAGCGGCTTCATCTCCGGCGGCCAGCACGCCGGCGAACAAACGGTTGTCCAGGAAATTGATTGCCATTGCCGGGTCCGTATTGGCCAGATCGGTCAGCGAAGCGGCGGCCTGGCTGACAAAATCGTCCGTGGCCGCATCGGGGGTGTCTAGAAACGACATCAGGGCCGTGGATATCCTTGGCAGCAGATCGTCAAGACTGACAAGCTCGGTCAGGGTCTTGTTGATCAGCGGCAGTCTGGTGTTGAAAGGCGCTTTGTCCGTGGCATTGACCATGCTGTCAAACCAGGTGCCCAGACTGCGCAGGCCGGCAGCTGCAACGCTGTCCAGGATGCCTGAGTTCAACAGGTCTTCGGGGCTGCTGAGCATGGCGGTCAGGGCGCTGGCGTTATAATCGGCATGGATGCTGGACGGATTGCTGAGGTCATACCAGTCAAGAACCACATGAACGTTTTCGGAGGATGCAACCGGTGGTACGAGGTCAAATTCCGCCTGGGCCGCGGCGTCAAAGGACGGGGAATCAATAATGTCCGTGGGGGATTCCAGGATTTCCGCCAGGGTGATTTTACCGTCGCCGGCCGCGCCGCCGCCGGAATCCACCAGGTTTATCCTGGCCGTAGCGTTTTTATTGCGGTCAATGCTGTTGTTAGTTCTGCCGGCCAGGGCGATGCCGCCGTTTTCAATCCCCACGTTGACCAGGCCCAGGGTGGCCATGGCGGTTATCGGGGCGTCATTGATGATTTTAAAGGCCAGATCAATAAAAGAGCCGTCTCCTTCAAGGAGATAAAAGCGGTTTGCTTCCGGAATCCCGGTATCGAAGGCAAGGCCGAATTTTATCCCGGTGGCCACCGAGCCGGTGGCGGTAACCTCGCCGTTCAGGTTCAGGGTCAGGCCGCTGAGTTCCCGCTCCAGGCTGAAGTCCAGGGATTGGGAAAAATCCTTGCTGAACTGGAAGCCGAACTGCAGATCGTTTGCGGATGTTTCCATGGTTACCGTATTGCCGGGAGCCAGGTTGTCAAGGGCGGTCTGCAGGGCGCTTTGCAGGCCCTGGGCGGTGGTGAAATCCGGCAGGTCATCGACAAATCCCTGGATGTCAGTTGCGACCGAAACAACGTCGGCAAGTCCATTACCAATGATCGGCAGCTCCTGTCCCAGCGCCGCCGTCCCGGCGATGCCGGCAAGCAGGTCCGGCAGGGACTGGAGGCCGGCCAGGGCGGTTTCCGGGGAGATGTCAAAAAAGTTGCGGAACTCGTCCAGGGAGCTGTCCATGATGTTGCTGCTGACAGAGGAAGGATTCTCAAGGCTTGACCAGGTCAGGTCAAGAACCGGAGCTGAGGTGGTCAGGGAACTGGACAGGGGCAGCTCCAGAGAAGCGGATCCGCTGATGGAGGCGTCAAGGTTGGTGGTGGCGCTAATGTTCTGCAGGTCGGCAATGGTGATGTAGCTGTTGGCGTCGGAGTTGTCTGGATCGGTTATGGCGATGTTGACCGTGGCCTCAAGATGTGCCGTGCCGTCGGCAACCCCGGCATCCAGGAAGCCCAGGCGCAGAGAAAGACCCACCTCGGTGGCGTTTATTTCGGTCCCGGCTGAAAACTGGTCAAAAGTAAGAAAAAAATTGCCGTCTTCGGTATCATAACCAAAAGAGAAGTCAAGGTGCAGTGAAGCATCGACGGCAAGGTTGGCGCTGTCGGTGATTTCCATGTTGAAGTCAAGTGATTCCGAAAGCTGCAGGGGGGTGGTTTCAATCGTGCGGGTTGGTTCAAACGTGAGATCAAAGACATAGCGGCTGCCCTCCAAACCGCCGGTCACCAGGCCGGTAGTTTCAGTCAGGCCGTCAAGTACGGAAACCACTTCTTCTGTGGTGGCGGCGGTGCTCGTGTCGCCATCAAGAACGGTGGCCAGGGGATCAATGAGCTTATCCTGGATAAGGGTTTTAACACCGAGGGCCTGGCCTACCGTCATGTCGATCAGCGGCAGCTGCTGGCCCATTCCTCCCGCTGCTTCAAGTACGGCAGCCCAGTCCTTGAAGTCATGAAGGCCGTTGACCAGGGCGGTTTCCGCTTCCGGGCTTATGCCATCAAGGAGCAGTCGGGGTTCCAGGGTCTCAAAATGGATTTTTCTGTTTTTGTTCGTGTGGGGAAGCTTTGCTTTTCGCGCCCGCTCGAATAGTGACCGTAGATTTGTCATGGCAGATTACCTGATTGGTGA
>JAOZRP010000273.1 GCA_029940125.1 bacterium | reverse complement strand
CTGACCGCTGACAACTCGAATTATAGGGGATCTATGACGATGATTCGGGAGCCAGCGCCTGGACGAGCACGAAGGCGGCCTGGAGCGCCTCGGTGGGACACAGGGGAAAGCACTCCTTGCAGTCCCAGCATTCCTTGGCGGCAATCTCCGGGATGAAACAGATCTCTTTCCTGGATCCCCGGTCGACAAAGCCGACGGCGTGCTTCTGCTTGACCTCGGCGCAGTACCTGACGCACAGGCCGCAGTGGATGCAGAAGGAAGCCTCTTTTTCATAGCGGTCCCGATCGGCGCCGTATTCCTTGGCCAGCTTCTCCAGCACGAAAGAGTCCGGGGCGTGGGCCAGAAGCAGCTCAAGAATCGTTTTCCTGATCCTGGCCACCTTTTCCGTCCTGGTTCTGACCACCAGGCCTTCTTCCACCGGATAGACGCAGGAAGCAACCAGCCTGGTTCGACCGCGGACCTCCACTTCCACCGTGCACAAGCGGCAGCCGCCGAAAGGCTCCAGTTTTTCATGGTAGCACAGCGTCGGGATCAAAATCCCCACGCTTTTGGCCGCCTCAAGAATGGTCATTCCCGCCGTTGCCTTAACTTCCCTGCCGTCAATTTCTAAGAGAATCTCGCTCATTTTTCCTTGCTTTCCTTGGTAATGGTTCTTTCTTCCTCGGGGACCGGCGGCGGCACCGGAACGCCGGAAATTTTGGTGACCGCGCCGAACTTCGGCGGACAGACTTCAAAGCAGGTTCCACATTTGGTACAGGCATCCTGGTTGATAATGTGGATCTTTTTCTTGCCGCCATCTATGGCCTCGGCCGGACAGTTCCTGAGGCAGCGGCCGCAGCCCTGGCATTTGTTCGGATCGATGTAGTAAGCAATCAGCGCCTTGCAGGAGAGGGCTGGACAGCGTTTTTCCTTGATGTGAGCTTCATATTCGTCCCGGAAATAGCGCAGAGTGCTTAAAAACGGGTTGGGAGCGCTTTGTCCCAGGGCGCAGAGGGCCGCTTCCTTGGCAGTTTCGGAAAGTTCTTCCAGCAGCTCAAGATCTCCTTCCTTGCCTCGCCCTTCCGTAATGTTGGTGAGAATCTTGAGCATCTGCCGCAGGCCTTCCCGGCAGGGAACGCACTTGCCGCAGGATTCATCGGCGAGAAAGGCAATGAAGTACCTGGCCACGTCAACCATGCAGGTGTCTTCATCCATGACGATCATGCCCCCGGAACCCATCATGGACCCGGCTTGGGAAAGTTCGTCGAAGCCAACTTCCAGATCCAGCAGCTCCTCGGGGATGCAGCCGCCGGAGGGCCCGCCGGTCTGGACCGCCTTGAATTTTTTGCCGTTGGGAATGCCGCCGCCGATCTTGTAGATGATGTCCCGCAGGGTCATGCCCATCGGCACTTCCACCAGGCCGGTGTTGGTGATTTTGCCGACCAGGGAGAAGATTTTTGTTCCCTTGCTTCCTTCGGTGCCGAACTGGGTGAACCAGTCGGCACCCTTGCTGATAATCAGGGGAACATTGGCCCAGGTTTCAACATTGTTGAGCACGCTGGGGCGATTCCACAGGCCCCGGATGTTGGAACGGATGTATTTGGGGCGGGGCTCGCCGACCCGGCCCTCCAAGGCCGTCATCAGGGCGGTTGACTCGCCGCAGACAAAGGCTCCGGCCCCCTGGTGGACGATGACCTTGAAACTGAAGCCCGAGCCGAGGATGTCGTCGCCGAGCAGGCCCAGCTCCTCGGCCTGTTTGATGGCCAGCATCACATTTTCCACCGCCAGGGGGTATTCCTGGCGCACGTAGATATAGCCTTCGTGGGCGCCGACGGCATAGGCCCCGATGGTCAGACCTTCAAGGATCGCGTGCGGATTGCCTTCCAGGAGACTGCGGTCCATGTAGGCCCCGGGATCACCTTCGTCGGCGTTGACGATCACGTACTTGATGTCGCCGGGAGCGTTGCGGGAGCCCTCCCACTTGATGCCGGCCGGGAAGCCGCCGCCGCCGCGGCCGCGCAGGTTGGACTTTTTGACCTCTTCCAGGACCTCTTCCGCTGACATCCCGGTCAGGGCCTTGGCCAGGGCGCTGTAGCCCCCGATGGCCAGGTAGTCTTCAATGCTCTTAGGATCAATGCTGCCGTTGGAGCCGAAGACCAGCCGTTCCTGATTTTTGTAAAAGGGAATTTCATGCTCGTGGACAATCTTTTCACCGCTGTCGGGGTCGCTGTACAGCAGCCGCTCGACAATCTTCTTTCCCTTGACGGTTTCGGCGACTATTTCAGCCGCGTCGCCGGTCTCGATCTGAAAATAGCAGATGCCCTCGGGATTTTTGACAATAATCGGTCCCCGCTCGCAGAAGCCGTGGCAGCCGGTTTTTCTGACTTCCACTTTATCCTGCAAGCCCTGCTTTTCAATCTCCGCCTCAATTGCTTCCGCTACCTTAGCGCTGCCGGAAGCCAGGCAGGCGGAGCCGGTGCAAAGGGTGATGCAGGGTTTGTCGGGGTCCCTTTTCGACAGGATGTCCTGCCTGAGTGCTTCCAATTCAGCGGATGAATGTATGCGCGCCATAACCTTACCTTAACTGTAATTTTTTAAAACGTCCGCGGTTTCGGCCGGTGTCATTTTACCGTACGTCTTGCCGTTAATTTCCATTACCGGACCCAGGGCACAGCAGCCGAGACAGTTGACCGTTTCCAGGCTGAAATTCAAATCCATATCCGTTTCCCCCGGTTTGATGCCGGTCATCTCCTGCACCATGTCAAGGACGCGCTGCGCCCCCCTGACGTGGCAGGCGGTGCCCATGCAGATATGAATTTCGTGGCGTCCCTTGGGCACCAGGCTGAAAGCCTTGTAAAAGGTGGCGATATGCTGTATCCGGGTCATGGGCACCCGCAGTTTTTCGCTGACCCTTTTCAAGGCGTCCATGGGCAGCCAGTGATGTTCGCTCTGAATTTCCAGCAGCACCTGGATCAGGGAGCTGGGGTCGCCGCCGTGTTTATCAATAATCTGATCGATTCTCTTGTTGTCCATAACCGCAGTCATAATCCTTTTCTTCCCTTAAGCTGTTTCAGGCAAGAACATAGCATTTCCCGCTCTCGTCATACTTGATCAACCCCTGCTTCGATGAATCCTGGATGTGTTTTGCCACCGCAGAAGGGTTGAGATCCAGGATCTTAGAAATCTCTCCGGTTGAAAGGGGATTTTCTTTAAGCAGCGAGACGATTTCACTGATTGACAGCTTGTCAGCAATCAGTTCCTCAAACAGTCGGTCCATCTCCTCGCTGGAGAAGAAGGCCTCGTAGGCCTCCTCCGACTTCACCGGCACCCGCAGCCGTTCCCTTTCCACCAGCTTGATGTAGGGAACCAGCTTCCTTGCCGCTTCGAGCTTCATTTTCAGTTCTTTTTCGTCCATTCCCTCGGCTTTGCCCAGTGGTCCCAGTTTCTTTACCTGCCGGGTGAAGTCATCGGTAACTTCAGCCAGCAGGGCGCCGTCGCTGCTGGACATGAACTGTACCCGCAGTCTTTCCGGGTACAGGCCGATGTGTTTCAAAATCCTTTTGCCCAGCTGCACGGTGCTCAGGGCGTCGAAGTTTCCCTGGGTGGTATAGTTGCACTCGCCCAGTTGACAGCCGCCAACCAGGACGCCGTCTTCGCCGTTTAGAAAGGCCTTGAGAATGAATTCCAGGTCAACCCTGCCGGAACACATGACCCGAACAAACCTGATTTCGCTTGTGTATTGTAGTCTGGAAACTCCAGCCAGGTC
>JAOZRP010000272.1 GCA_029940125.1 bacterium | reverse complement strand
ACCAGAATGAGTATTTTCAGGTACTTGCAACACAAACAACGGCAATGTTAGCCTATAACTGTCGAAGACAGGTTCATGAACCTACGACTGTCGAAAGCAGGGGAGTGTTTGGAAGGTGGCGAGATTGGCCGTCTTTTGAGGGGGGGGGATTATTGTACCATCACTCAAAGCCGGACGTGTCTGCAGCAAAAAAGAAATGCAGCTGGATGATTTAGTCTTGGATATCGGAACTAAATTATCAACGATAAAGGTTTGCTCTCTTTATTTTCTCGTAAACGGCAATAGTTTCCCTGGCAATAATATCCCAATTGTATTTTTCCGTAACGATTGCATGGTAATCAATCAGATTTTGTTTATGAACGTCACTGTTGAGGATTTTTTGAAGCTGGTTATGTAAATGAGCTACATCGCCGCAGCTGAAATAGCAATTTTCAGGTAATGGTATTTCTTGGTGGGCCGGGATATCAGAAACCAGAGGCATGATGTTATAACTTAAGGCTTCCAGCAAAGCAATAGGAAGGCCTTCGTGATATGATGGCAATACAAAACACCTGGCGTGGGAAAATACCTGGACCAGGTATTCCCCGGAAATATAGCCGGTCATGATAATGCGCTTATCCGCTGCCGCTTTTGTTTTCAGCTCACGACTATACCTGGTTTCATGATCAGCACCTCCGGCGATTACCAGTTGATAATTGCCGCTTATTTTTGTAAATGCTTCGATAAGGTCGTGCAAGCCTTTTTCCGGGACTAGGCGGGCTACCGTCAAAATGTATTTTCCGGGCGATATGCCATGTTTTTTCAGGAGATTTGTTTTTGCCGTTTTTTGAGGTATTGTTACGCCATTGTAAATCAGATTGCTTTCACGGCCACATCTTTTTTTGATTATATTCCCGATAATGGAAGATATGACGATGACCTCATCAGCATATTTCCCGCCCCAATATTCTCCTAATATCAGTATGTTCTTTGCGAAAGGTCCCCATTTGTCACGGTGATAATCAGGACCGTGATTAGTCATAACGATCTTCATTCCCAGTAGTTTCATGAAAGGAACCAGTAGGCCGGGACCAATGCCATGGACATGTATCAAATCAGGTTTGGAGTGTTTGGCGATGATAGTGGCTAAAAAAGTGTGGAATAAGGTTTCCAGATTTTTCCTACGAGGCGTGAAGATATGTTTGAGCGAGACTCCTTTCCAATTTTTTCTTCTTTTCTGTACATAAAGTGAACGGGTTGCAATCGTAACTTCATGTCCAGCCGCGACGATCCGGGGATAGAGTTCTTGGCAATGGGTTTCTACCCCACCGGGGATATCTGGGATGCCTCTGGTTCCAATAACAAAAATTTTCATAAGTTGAAATCACTTCTTTTGGTAATAAAGTTGTGGTAAATGTTTGAAAATACGAGCTTATTTCTTTTTTGTGGCGTAAAGTTCAAGGTCCTTCGGCACATAGATTTTTATAAATGGTTACCAATTGGCGACAGTGGCTCTCAAGAGAATACTCCCGCTCCAATTTTTGCCGTGCCTGCAAGCCCAGCCGCCGGCGCAAGGTGATATTTACTGTTAACAAATCAATTTTTGCTGCCAATTCCCGCCGATTGCCTACAGAGAAAAGCAGGCCTGTAACCCCGTCATCAACCTGTTCGGGAATGCCACCGATGCGGCTGCCAATGACCGGCTTACCATGCTTCATGGCTTCCAGAACAACCATGGAACAATTTTCATACCATTCGGAAGGCACAACAACAAAAGCAGCGCGACGGTAAAGATCTTCTAGTTCCCGACCAGTTTTAAAACCGGTAAATTCGACCTGGGGATATTGTTTCCTCCATTTTGCCAGTTGGGGGCCCGTACCAACTATTTTTACCGGTAACGGCCAACCAAGTTGACAACAGGCTTCCAGAAAAGTTTCTACTCCTTTTTCCCGCGAGAGCCGACCAACAAACAACACGTAGTGGCCGTCTTTTCCCAACGGCTCCAAACGGCTACAATCAACACCATTATGTAAAACTTTCACTTTTCCCTGCGGCAGGCGATAGCGAACCATAATTTCCGCCATGAACCTGCTCGGAGATAGAAACAGATCAACCGGATCATAGCTGTGGAGGTACTGATGCCAGTAAGCTTCCGCAGCCAACAGCATGCTCTGACTAAAAGAACGACCTTTACACCTGCCGCTGACTACGTGCCAAAACTTTTTACCCTGGCATTTACGACAGATACTGCCTTGCTGAAGCATGTTGTAAACCGGACATATCAGCTTGTAGTCATGCAAGGTCAGGAGAATCTTAATTCCCGATTTTTTCAGGAGCGGAATAATCGCCGGCGAAATCTGGTGATAAATGTTATGAAGGTGGGCAATTATCGGCTTCTCTTTCCGAATTAAGCGATCCAACTGTGTTACTGCCCGACGGTTGCGAACAATGTTCCTGGCAATAAACAATTTCTCCATGAAACTCGGTTCGGTCATCTCATTTTCCGCAAACCGGTACTCAACATGGGGGGCAAAATAATCGTCGTAATCAGAGGACAGGTTGTCAGGATGGTGCATGGCAAATTCAATGACTTCATGACCAGCCCGTTTGAGACTTTCCCTTTCCTGGAAGAAAACCGTTTCCGCTCCTCCCCGTGGGTAAAAAAATTTATTTATCAATAATATTTTCAGGGTCACAACCTGTTTCAGAACATGTATCCCGCTAAAGAAGCGGTTTTCCTGGTTACCGTTTCCACCAGCCTGGCATCGTCAGTTGACAGGCTGGTATTGTGCGGACTATTGATTTTGACATACTGGTGAACCCGTTTAGAATCAGGCAGGTCAAAGGCAGAAAACACCTGGTTTAAAACCATATGGGGATCCCGGACAAAATCTTCATATCTGGTTTCGAAAAATTGCCGGGGGGCAATTTTCTTCTTTTCTTCCCAGGTTGATTCCACTATCATTTTCCACTGCACTGCTGCCAGGACAACCGGTGAACAACCACTTGCCTCCCACTCAGCCAAATATTTCCCCGGCAACCTGTTTTGCCACCAAGGTTTTTCCAACCCTCCTCCTTCACGCCAGAAAGGAACCCGCAAGAGAGAAGAAACCGTGGCTCGTGGATCACGAAGAACGTGGATAAAGCAGGCATCGGGAAAAATGCTACTCAAATAGTAAATGCGTGGAGGTCCGGTCAGTTTACTGAAAAAACGTTTTTTACCCTGACACCTGAGAATAGTGGACAAGGCCTTAAGCAACCGCTTCATTTCCTTTTCAGCCATCTCCGAACTGACCAAAAAATCCCTAAGAAATTTGTCACCACAATACCATCGCCAAAATACCCAGGCTTCGTCAGGATGGGGCAAGACTTTTCCAAACCATGATGACCAGCGGGAATCCTGCTTTTTTCGACCCCGCAACTGTCTGCCGGTCAAAGGATTGTCAGCCACGCGATCAAGCAAGGCAAGCCACGGCAACATCGGCAGGCGGTTGGTATAGTTAGATATCCAGCCAAGGTCTTCATGGGCTGCTACCGCTTCAGAAAGCACTGTCGTACCACTACGGGGCATGCCAATCATAAAAATAGGTTGACGGATATGAAATTCACTCATCAGCTTGCCCGCCACATAAAATCCGTCGAAACTGTTGTTCAACTATATCTGCTATGGCCCGGTATGTCCTATATCGCTCAACGTATTCCCGGCCATTTCGTCCCATAACTGCTGCCTTTTGCGGGTTTCGGAGCAATTCCACAACTGCCGCGGCAAATGCTTC
>JAOZRP010000602.1 GCA_029940125.1 bacterium | reverse complement strand
CCCGCAACCCCCAGATTGCCGCCCGCCTGCTGACCGCCATGACCCGCTGGCGGCGCTATGATGAATCCCGCCGGCAGCTGATGCGCGCCCAGCTGCAGCGCATCGCCGACACGAAAGGGATTTCCAAAAATGTTTACGAGATTACCGCCAAAAGCCTGGCGGGATAGGAAGGAAAAAAGAGCCTTTTTAAAAGCCCTTGACCGCATTGTGAATGTGGGATATACTTTGGCTATACATGAGGAGGTGCTTCCATGTTTGCAAAAATTCAAAAGTGGGGAAATAGTCAGGGGCTTCGTCTTACCAAAAATCTTCTTGCTGATGCACGGATCAATGTTGGTGATGAAGTGGAGGTGGCGGTAAAAGAGGGCAGTATCATTATTTCCCCAAGGAAAAAGGAACGTGGGCGATATAATCTTGAAGACCTTGTTGCCCGGATTCCTGCCGACTACCAGGCCGATGAAGTTGAGTGGGGAGAACCCGTCGGCAAAGAGGTTTGGTAAATGGGCCCTTATATCCCCAGACAAGGTGATATCATCGCCATTACCTTCGATCCGCAATCCGGACATGAACAGAAAGGCCGCCCGGCTTTTGTGATCAGCAAGGATTTGTTTAACCGCAGCACCGGCCTGGCCATCGTTTGTCCCCTTACCAATAAGGATCGTGGTTTTCCTTTCCATGTGCCCGTTCCAAAAAACAGCAAACTGACGGGTTTCATCATGGTTGAACAGGTGAAGTCCGTCGATTTTCGTTCCCGGGGTGCTAAACGGATTGTCTCTGCTGATGATGAACTGTTGGCAACGGTGCTTTCTCTCCTGGATGCCTGTATCTATTAATTGGCCAACTAGACCAGGAGGAAAATCGGTGTGCCGCTGGGGGGCTTAAGAACTGAAACTATGGTGGATAGAGGAGTTTGTATATGATGAATCGGAACCAAATCATGAAGAAGCTTCGGGCGAATCATTCTCTGCTGCGACAGTACTCCGTCAGATCAATATCTGTTTTCGGTTCCGTTGCCAGGGGTGAAAACAGGCCGGAAAGTGATGTGGACCTGCTGGTGGAATTTGA
>JAOZRP010000271.1 GCA_029940125.1 bacterium | reverse complement strand
GCGCTGAAAAGATTAAACAGGTCTTTGCCCAGGGCTATACCATGGGCAAGTTCCTGACCCTGTTGCCAGCCGGAGAACACCTTGGTGGAATCGTTATTCCCCAAGGCCTGGTCGGGGTGGGTACTGTCTGTTCCATTACCCTGAACGGGGTTTTATTACAGCATGGCATCCCAACCACCTCACGTTTTGGCGGATTACTGGAATTGCAGAACAACAAACCAAGCCGTTTCGTTGAAATCATTACCTATGAGGGAACCAGCATTGATCCTTTAGAGGTATTTATCCGCAGCGGCATGACCAACTGTCTGGGAACCATCCAAACCGGCGATGGACGGATTGGTGCCAGTTTCCGCGAATACCCCTCTGGAAGCCGGCATTTGGTTGAAAAACTCGCAGCGCAACTGGATAAAGCGGGATTTGGCGGTTTCATGTGTCTTGGCAGACCAGGCTTACCGCTCCTTGAGATCCCGGTAAGCGAAGGAAGATTTGGCGCGGTAGTCATCGGCGGACTCAATCCGGTTTCCATTCTCGAAGAAAGCGGCCATCGGGTTTTTTCCCGGGCGCTTGCCGGTCTCGTTGATTTCAACCAGCTATTTCATTACGAAGAACTGACTGAAAGATTGGAGGCTATTTCTGAAATTCCGATATAAGAAAATCGTGACAAAATATTAAACTGAAGTTATTTTCCGGCGCGACATCGTGAGCGGTCGTCTTTTTTCCCGGCGAATGGAGCGTAAAAATTGACATGTTTGAGCCCGTAAGGGCGAGTTTGGCAATTTTAGCGTAATGAGCCGTTGGAAAAACAGGCAGCGAGCGCCAAAAAGCGCCGGGAATAACTTCAGTTGATAAAACATAATGGCCTTATATCGGAATTCCGGGAGGCTATTTAAAAAAATTTGACAAACCAGATAAGGTAATATAGATTGTTTGACTTTTTGCGAAAGCATCAACCGATAAAAGGAGCAACATATGTGCCGGCTGAGCGCCATCATCTCTAATAAGTATTTTTCCCCGATGGAAAATATCATGGCCCTGGAAACCATGAAAGAGGGACATGACGGCTCCGGACTGGGACTGATTTTGCGCAACCTGGGGGGAGCCTTCGAGGAACTGAAGGAAAATCCTATCCTTTCGGGAATCTGTTCAAAAGAATCAATCCCCATTCTGGATGAATACATGGTCAAACTTGGATTTAAAACCAAGCATCTGTGGACGCCCAAGATCACCATCAAAAAGGGAATGTCCATTCAGAAGCGGGATTTCTATTTTGCCCGGGCCTATGATTATCCGGACTGGGCCGAAGACGCTGACCAGGAAACCAAGGAAAAGCTGCTCATTAAAACCAGGCTGGAGCTCCGCAATATGGGACTTGCCGATGACAGCATGTACATTTTTTCCTTCTGGCCGGACATGATCACCTTGAAAGAAGTAGGTGATCCTCTGGAAGTAGGCGAATTTTTCGGCTTGGATAAAAAACCCTTGCTGGCCAAGACAATTCTGGCCCAGGGGAGGCAAAACACTAATTATGCCATCAATCTCTACGCCTGCCATCCATTTTTTATTCAAGGAAATGGAACCATGACCAACGGGGAAAATACCGCTTTTGTTCCCATTCGTGAATTCCTAACCAGCCGTGGAATCCCCGGTTATGTGGGTTACCGCAGTGACAGTGAAGTCTTTGCCCACATCCTCCATTACATCCGTCATGAGCTGAAATTTCCGTTGAAGTATTACAAAGATGTTATCACGCCATTGTTTGACCGGGAAATGGAAGAACGATCCGACCGCAAAGCCATCGAAATGTTGAAAAAAGTGCTGCGTCCACTGACTATTGACGGTCCCAACTGTGTCATTGGTTTCGATCAGGATGGCACCATTTTCATGACCCAGGATTCTAAAAAACTGCGTCCTGGAGCCGTTGGCGGCGTTCCGGGGAAATTTGCCCTGATGTCCGAAGTCTGCGGACTGGACGCCGCGGTTCCCGACCGCGACACCAGCAAGGACGTCTTCCCGATGAAATATGACCTGGTTATGGTAGATGAAGAAGTGAAGGAGATAAAAGTATGGAATCAAAAGCACGGCTCGATGTCAACGGTCAGCTATCAGTAAAAGACCTGCCGTATATTGTCAACTGGAGCCCGGAAAAATGCACCCGGTGTGGCCAGTGCACAGCAGTGTGCCCCAACCAGGCCATCGAACCGGCGGTGTTCGTCAGCCGCCTGGTAACCTCAGAAGGCTCCCTGCCGATGCCGGCCACGGTGCGGACAACCTATCACGGCATCCGTCAGGTAACCGACATCGAGCATTACTGCGTCGGTTGCGGCATGTGCTCCCTGGTCTGTCCCAATGACGCCATTTACCCGGAATACAACCCGGCCAACAAGTTCCTGATCCACAAGAATCAGGGCGGCGTTCCCCACAAGCGCGGCGGCCGGCGCAACGATCCCAACACTTCGACCCTGGACAAGCTGAAATTCACCCGCATCTCCATGCTCACCGACCCGGCCCTTGACGCCGGTCGGCATGAATTTCACATCCGCACCCTGCTGGGCCGCAACCTATCCCCCGACCAGCTGCCCCTGATCGTCAAGGATGACGACCTGATGCTGGACGAAACGGCCTTTGTTCCCCCGGTGCGGGAAATCTTCCCGATCCGCATCGGCGGCATGTCCTTCGGCGCCCTGTCTCCCAACATGTGGGAGGGGCTGGCCATGGGCGTCGCCTACCTGAACGAAGTGGAAAACATCCCGGTGGTCATGTGCACCGGTGAGGGCGGCATGCCGCCCAGGCTGCTGAAGTCCCGCTTCCTGAAATATTTCATCCTGCAGATTGCTTCCGGCTACTTCGGCTGGGATGAAATCATCCATGCCATCCCTCACATGAAGGAAGACCCGGCCGCCATTGAAATCAAGTACGGCCAGGGAGCCAAACCCGGGGACGGCGGTCTGTTGATGGCCTTCAAGGTCCTGGACCTGATTGCCAAGGTCCGGGGAGTGCCGACCAAGGTGGACCTGGCCTCGCCGCCGACCCACCAGACCAAGTATTCCATCGAGGAGGCGGTCGCCAAAATGATCACTTCCATGTCCATGGCCTTCGGGTTCAGGGTGCCGGTCTATCCCAAGATCTCCGGCACCAAAACCGCCCTGGCGGTGCTCAACAACCTGGCCCGGAATCCCTTTGCCGGCGCCCTGACCATTGACGGCGAAGACGGCGGCACCGGGGCGGCCTACAATGTTTCCATGGACAAGATGGGACATCCCATTGCTTCAAACCTGCGTGACTGCTACCTGAACCTGGTAAAGATCGGCAAGCAGAACGAACTGCCGCTTTTTGCCGCCGGCGGCGTCGGCAAAACCGGGAATTTGGCAGCCAACGCCGCCGCCCTGATCATGCTGGGCGCCTCCGGGGTGGACTGCGGCAAATACATCATGCAGGCGGCCGCCGGCTGCCTGGGCGATGAACAGAATCGCTGCAACCTCTGCAACGTCGGCCGCTGTCCCAAGGGCATCACGACCCAGAACCCCCGTCTGTACCGGCGGTTGGATCCCGACCTGGTGGCGGAGCGGGTGGTCGACGTTTTCAAAGCCGCGGACAGTGAACTGAAAAAGATTTTCGCCCCCATGGGCCGCAGCACCCAGCTGCCCATCGGCATGTCCGACGGCCTAAGCGTCTCTGATCGGCAGATTGCCGAGCGACTGCAGATTGACTACGCCTGTTAGAAAAGTACAAGGTATACGGTACAAGGTGTAAGGTTTAG
>JAOZRP010000270.1:1728-3768 GCA_029940125.1 bacterium | reverse complement strand
GCATCAAGGACGAAGTCCGAAATTAGGAAAATAGGGGACAGACCCCGATTTTTTCTCTGAAAAAATCGGGGTCTGTCCCCTATTTTTTGTGTCCCCTATTTCTTTCCCCAGCCGCCGCCGCCGGGAGTTTCCACCCGCAGCCGGTCTCCCGGACCGGCTAGAATCTCATTTTTCCCGCCCAGGTTTATGGTTCTGCCGTCCGCCCGGATGAAGGTGTTGCGCCCCCGGGCGCCGCCGCCGCCGCTCTTAAGACCGTAAGGGGCAAAAACCCGCCGCTCCGAGAGGATGGCGACGTTGAGGGGAGCAAGAAATTCGATCTCCCGCACCAGGCCGTCTCCCCCCCGGTACAATCCTTCGCCGCCTGAATGCAGCCGCAGGGAAAATCTGCGCAGCAGCACCGGGTAGCGGCGCTCGAGGATCTCCGGGTCGGTGATCCTGGTGTTGGTCATGTGGGTGTGCACCCCGGACTGTCCGTGCCAGTGGGGCCCGGCCCCGGCGCCGCCGCCGATGGTTTCGTAGTAGCCGAAGTCGCGGCTGCCGAAAGTCAGGTTGTTCATGCAGCCCTGGGAGGCGGCAGCGACCCCGAAAGCCTTGAGAATGACGTCCACCACCCGCTGAGAAGTCAGGACGTTGCCGCCCACCACCGCCGCTTCCGGGTCCGGATTGAGCAGTGAACCTTCTTCCACCTTGAGGGTAATGGGAATCAGGCAGCCGTGGTTTAGGGGCAGGTCTTCCTTGATCAGGCAGCGCAGGGCGTAAAGGATCGCCGACTTGGTAACCGCCAGGGGGGCATTGGTGTTGCCCCAGACCTGGATGCCGGTGCCGCTGAAGTCAAAAACGGCGCTGCCATCACGGCGATTGATAGTCAGACACAGGGCAATCCTGGTGCCGTCGTCCATGAAATCTTCCGCCCTGATAACCGCTTCTTTTCCCTCATCACGGTAACCATCTGCCAGCTGTTTCAGGCTGCTGCGGACCGCGGTTTCAGCACTGTGCTGGACGTGGCCCATGTAGGCCTGGACCACCTCGAGGGTGTAGCGTCTGATCATTTCTTCGATCAGTTCGATGCCCTTGCGGTTGGCGGCTACCTGGGCCTTGAGATCGGAAAGGTTGTCAGCCAGCGTCCTGGTGCCGCTGATGGCGGCTTCGCCTTCTTTCCGGGGCCGTTGTCCCGGTTCCCGAAGCAGCCCGCTGATGCCTTCCTCCTGGAAAATTCCCCCGCGCACCAGCTTGAACGACATGATGCAGGCGCCTTCTTCTGCCAGTAGCCGGGAAAAGGGGGGCATGGAACCGGGGGAGATGCCGCCGATGTCGGCGTGGTGGCCGCGGCTGGCGACGAAAAAGATGGGTTTCCCGTCCCGGAGAACCGGGGTGATGACGGTGATGTCCGGCAGGTGGCTGCCGCCGGCGGCCGGGTGGTTGCTGACCAGGACGTCTCCTTCCCGGAAATCATGGTTCTGCAGGCGAATCTGGGCTTTCACCGCCTCGCTCATGGCTCCCAGGTGGACGGGCAGGTGGGGGGCGTTGGCCACCAGTTCGCCGCCGGGGCCGAACAGGGCGCAGGAAAAATCCAGCCGTTCCTTGATGTTGGTGGAAATGGCGGTTTTCTGCAGGGTGCGGCCCATTTGTTCCGCGATCGACATGAACAGGTTGCTGAAAATGGACAGCTGGATGGGGTCGGCGGCGGTTTCCAGACCTTTGCTTCTTCCCTGTTGATCAAGAGAGATTTCCAGGTCGCCGTAGGCAGTGACCACCGCGGTCGATCCCGGTTCTATCAGGATGGTGGCCGTGTCATGGATGATCAGGGCCGGGCCCTTGACTTCCTGCCCGGGGCCGAGATCTTCCAACTGGTAGACGGGGGTGTTCCGCCAGCCGCCGTCAAAATAGCAGCGCGCCTGCTTTTGCGTCGTAGGTTCATGCGGTGCCGGCGCCAGCGGAAACCGTTCGAGCCTGGCTCCCCGGCCTGCCGCCCGGACCCGCAGGTCGTCGACGATGATGTCCCGCTGCTCGAGATTGAAGCCGAATTCCCGCCGGTAGGCG
>JAOZRP010000270.1:0-1628 GCA_029940125.1 bacterium | reverse complement strand
ATGGCCACCGCGTGCTGGGGGCCGGCGCCGCCGAAGGTGGCCAGGATGTGTTCCTTGATGTCGTAGCCCCTGAGGACGGAAATCTCGCGAATCGGCCGGACCATGACTTCGTTGGCCACCTGGATGAAGCCGTAGGCAACGTCCTCGACGGTCATGGGCGGCCGTCCCTGCCGGGCCAGGTCCCGGTTGATCTCTTCGGTCAATTCGGCAAAGGCCTGCCGGCTGGCTTCCAGGTCCAGGGGCTGGTCCTCGTTGGGACCGAAAATTTTGGGAAAATTGTCCGGCTGCAGCCGTCCCAGGACCAGGTTGGCGTCGGTGATTGCCAGGTGGCCGTTTTTGCGGTAGCATACCGGGCCCGGGTGGGCGCCGGCTGATTCCGGACCGACCTTGAACATGCCGTTGAGGTAAAAAAGCCGGGAGCCGCCGCCGGCGGCCACGGTTTTGATCTGCAGCTGCGGCGCCTGGATGCGGACGCCGGCGGTTTCCGATTCGTGGACCAGTTCGTACTCGCCGCCGTAGCGGGAGACGTCGGTGGAGGTGCCGCCCATGTCAAAGCCGATGACCGGCTGTCCTTTATGGTGGGCCCCGGTGGTCATGGCGTAGCCGACCACCCCGCCGGCCGGTCCGGAGAGGATGGCCCGGCTGCCGGTAAAGTGGTCAGCCGGGGTGAGACCGCCGTCCGAGCGCATGAACTGGAGGTTGACATGCTCCAGGTTCTTTTTGAAGCCGCGGCGGAAGCTGTCCAGGTAGGCGCGGATGTGCGGGGTCAGGTAGGCGTCGACCATGGCGGTGTCGCCCCGGGGCACCATTTTGACCATCGGCATAATCCGGGCTGAAAGCGATACCTGGCCGAAACCCAGGTCCCGGGCCAACCGGCCGACCATCAGTTCATGTTCCGGCCAGGCATAGGCGTGCATGAAGACCACTGCCAGGCTGTCGATGCCTTTTTTCCTGAGCCGGTTCAGCTGTTCAGCCAGCACTTCCAGGTCGGGTTCCCTCAGGACGGCCAGCCGCTCCCCGGTAAGGCCCCGGACCACCGGCGCCCCCGCCGCTTCCTCGCCGTCCTTCAGCAGGCGCAGCCGTTCATCGACTTCGACAACTTCCTCGTAAAGCAGCTCCGGTTTTTTGATTTCCAGGTCGAACAGCCGCGGCCGGTCCTGGTTGCCGATCCGCAGGATGTCGCGGAATCCCCGGGTGACCAGCAGGGCGCAGCGGGCTCCCCGGCGCTCCAGCAGGGCGTTGGTGGCCACCGTGGTGCCCATGCGGATCCAGTCAATCTTTTCCGTCGGCAGTTCCTCCACCGACAGTTCCCGTCCTTCCACCCTTGAGATAATGCGCCGGATGCCCTCACGGGGGGCGTCCGGGTAGTTGTGGGGATCTTCGGAAAGCAGCTTCAAGACCATGACCCCCGGTTGCCCCGGAACTTCGGCGTAAATGTCGGTAAAGGTGCCGCCGCGGTCGATGGCGAAACGGTAGGTGTCGGTGGTTTTCATCTTTTTTCCATTCATCTCAGCCGCCGCTCATCAGCCGGGGCCGGTAGAGGGCGATCTGGGGAAAAACAGTAAAATATAAAAAGGGTATCAGGATGTTCCGGCATGGCTCTCGCTCATTCTCGCGGCACATCGTGT
>JAOZRP010000269.1 GCA_029940125.1 bacterium | reverse complement strand
TTAATAACCATTACAAGCTTTCGCCCTCTGGGTGTTGGTTCTCATGAACGTAAAGCCTTGATTTTTCAAGGCTAAACGCTCATGGCTAACGGCTCATCGCTCAACTTAGGAAGCATTAAAAAAGCGGTACCGGCTGACTGCCGATACCGCCTGCAAAAGCTTCAAGAACCAATTTCCTGCTAACCGCGGATCAGCCGGGGCAGCAGCATCTGGTGATGGGGACAGATGGAAACGGGATTCTGGTATACCGCCCGGGTGAAAGCGACGAAATAATCCCGCATTTTGGGAAGAGAAACTATCTCGTCAACAAAATTCCGCTGGGCGCAGTAGACCGGCCGCGACTGGTCATAATACTGCTTGGCCAGGGCATTCATCTTCTCAATAACCGGCTCCAGAGGCCGACCGGCATCCTGCTCCTTCACCAGGCGGCGGGAAAAAGCCGCCGCCGCCGCGGTTTCGCCGTGCATGACGTAGATTTCCGTCACCGGGGTTCCCAGGGTCATGGCGTTGTTGCGATTGCCCTGGGGACCACCCATGACGTAATGGGCCGCCGCCGTGCCCTTGCGCAGCACCACGGTCATCATCGGCAGGGCGGAGCTTTCAATGGAATAAATAAGCGACTGGCCCAGGCCCAGCAGTTCGGCCTGCTCGGCAATGTCACCCACGTCAATGCCGGAAGTATCCTGGAACCAGATCAGGGGAATCCGGTCGCGGCCGCACTGGGTAACGAATTCATTCATTTTAATCAGTCCCTGGCGATACAGCTTGCCGCCGATGCCAAAATAGTCGGCGTATTCCGGGTAACCCGCTCCCAGGAAACCCTGGCGATTGGCGATAAAGCCAACCGCGAAACCGTCAATTTTTGCCAGGCCGCAGTAGATCTCGGGGCCATAGCCGGGGCGGAACTCCAGGTGCTCGCTGTTGTCGAAAATCCGCGCCAGGACTTCATCCATGTTGTAAACCGCCTTCTGGTTGAACGGCACCAGGTAGTTGATGTCTTCAGCCGGGAAGCGGGGTTCGGCCGGCTTCGCCACCCTGAAAGCCTCGGGATCATAGGCAGGCATCCCGGCCATGCATTCCTTGATGGCATCCAGCACGCCTTCTTCAGTGGAGAAAACCTTGCGCATGAAACCGGTGACGTCATGATGAATCTTGGTGCTCCCGGGAGGCACGGCCTTAAACTGGCGGGTGGCCTCAATCAGCTGCTCGGCGCCTTCGACGTCAAAGTGTCCCTTGGGACTCATGCCACCGACGATGCCGCCGCCGCCCACCGCCATATTGGATTTTTCATGGGCGAAAATAATCGCCGGGCTGATGGCATGGTAGCCGCCGCCGGCCGGATTGGTCCCGTACATGCCGACGATGACCGGAATGCCCTTCTGGATCAGTTCGGCGTGCCGGAAAAAGACCCGCCCGCCGGAACGACGGCCGGCATAAACCTCTTCCTGCTGCGTCAACTTCACCCCGCTACAGTTCAAGACCCAGACCAGGGGAATGTTCAGCCGCTCCGCCAGATCCTGGGCCCGGAAGATATTTTCCGCCTGCCCGGCAATCCAGGCCCCGGCCAGCACCTTGTTGTCAGAAGCAATAATTGACGCATAACGGCCGGATATCTTTCCCAGGCCGTTGATCACTCCCGTGGTTCCCTCATCATTGAACATCGGATCATGCAGAGTGTTGAGAGGCAGCCAGGTTCCGGGATCAACCAGGTATTCCAGCCGTTCCCAAGCCGTCCACTCCCCCCGTTTATGGAGCCGCTCGGCCGGGATGCCGGCCGACTTCACTTTTTCAACCGCCTCGGCGACCGTTTGTTCCACTTCCTTGATCTTGGCCACGCTCTCGGCCATTTTTTCCTTTTGTTTTTCCTTTAGTTCTTTCCCTAATTTAGGCATTTCGGCAAAATAAGAATGCATGGTACCGTCCTTTTCTAAGCTAAATGGAATTGTTGAAGAAATGGCTGTCAGTCAGCCAGCACATTCCGGGCAATAATGATTTTCTGAATATTGGAGGTTCCCTCAACCACCTGGAACGACTTGCTGTCCCGCAGGAAGCGTTCAACCGGGTATTCGGAGGAAAAGCCGTAGGAGCCAAAAATCTTGCAGGCCTCATTGGCGGCGTGAACAGCCGCTTCAGCGGCAAAATACTTGGCCATCGAGGTTTCAAAGGTGGAGCGCCTCGTCGCTTCATCCTTCAGGGTAGCCGCCTGATACACCAGCAGCTTCGCCGCCTCGTGCTCAACCACCATCTCGGCAATGGAAGCCTGGATCATCTGGAAATCGGCGATGGGCCGACCAAACTGGGTCCGCTCCTTGGCGTACTGGACGCAGGCGTCGATGCAGCCCTGGCCAACGCCCACGGCCCTGGCCGCGCAGCTCAGGCGGGTGACATCCAGCATCTGCATGCAGATTTTAAAGCCCTCGCCCAGCTTCCCGACCAGGTTTTCCTTGGGAACCTTGACGTCTTCAAAATAGATTTCGCCGGTGGGAGCGCAGTGGAGGCCAAGCTTGGTTTCAATGGCTTTCTGGGTGATGCCCTCGCTGTGCATGTCGACGATAAAAGCGGAAATCCCCCGGTGCTTCGGCTTCGCATCCGGATCCGTAACCGCGTACACTACCCCCAGATCGGCGTAGGGAACGTTGGAAATCCACATTTTGTTGCCGTTGAGAACAAAGCAGTCGTCCTTTTCCACTGCCCAGGTTTTCATTGAGGCCACATCGGAACCGGTATTGGGCTCGGTAATGGCAAAGCAGCCAAACAATTCGGCATTAATCAGGCCCGGGATATATTTCTTCTTCTGCTCCTCGGTGCCATGATTCAAGAGCACGGTCTGCAGGCCGTTCATCTGCATATTGAAAGGCAGGCCCCAGGAAGGGCTGACCCGGGCCAGTTCCATAGCCATGATGCTGGCCGCCAGGTGCCCGACTTCGGTGCCGCCGTATTCCTCCGGCGCCAGGCAACCAAAGAAGCCCAATTCGGCCATTTCCAGAACCAGTTCTTTCCGGTAGTAGCTGTTTTTTTCATCCTCTTCCATGGTTGGCCGAATTCTCTCCTCGGCAAAACGCCGGGCCGCGTCACGCATCATTTGTTGTTCTTCGGTTAAGGCAAAATCCATTTTTTTCCTCCTCAAAGTTATTAGAAAAGCCTTATAATTATTAATCCATCACATCAATTAACGGATCAATTCCCAACCGCAAATCCCATACCAAAAATAAACATCCCTCCGCGCATGCCCCGGGAACCCAGGTTCATCATTCAGCCGCCGGCAATCAGCGTCCAGCTTTAACAAATCGAGGCATTGGGTTCAAAAGCGGCAGGGCCTGGGCGTCGGTCGTTTGCGACAAGAAACATGCTATAATCATTGCACTAATAGCCAGCGGCTGACAGGCAGCAGCTCAATTCAAGCGAAAGTAAAACTTCCGGCTCCCTCCAACAACTGCATAGCTACTCAGCTCAAAAAATCATTCGCCGGCAAGATATCCACACAACCCGTCTGGTGAAATCTTTCACCACTTGGGTTAATTTTCACCCCATGACAAAACGACAACCGAAGTTAGACGATCAGCGTTTAGCCTTAAAAAAATCAACACATTACGTTTATGAACAATTACTATCTGACAGGTGACAGTTTATATGTATAACAGTAAAAATCCTGCAAGCATTGAACTAACAGCCAACGGCTGAAAGCTAACCGCTCAATTCCTGGAAGTTGGCGGCTGATCACTACAACGATTTCTTTTTTTTCTTTTTCCACTTTCCCGGGGGATATGC
>JAOZRP010000601.1 GCA_029940125.1 bacterium | reverse complement strand
CGGCGTTGTTTCGGTCGCGCCGTAGGCATGAATGATGTCAATGCCGTATTCGGCAAAACCTTTCATCATTGACAGCGGGGGTTCCGTCGCCCCACACACCATGCGCAAACCATTGAATTTCGGCACCTCGGGCAGGCTTCTAAGGTAATGCAGCATGGGCAGAAAAATCGCCGGCGCGCCTTCGTTGACGGTAACCTGCTCGGCAATAAGGAGATCAACTAAACCCTGGAGATTGTCAATTGTATACGCGCCGGGGAAGACAAGCTTGGCCCCGACCAGGCAGCCGGCGAAAAAAAGTCCCCAACCGTTGGCATGAAACATGGGTACGGTCTGCATTACCACATCGCGATTATTCATTTGCAGGCTCAGGGCCATCATGACGGTGTGCAGGTAGATGCAGCGATGGGAGTAGTACACCCCTTTGGGTTTGCCCGTGGTTCCGGAAGTGTAGCAGGCTGAATAGGCGGATTTTTCGTCAATCATCGGCCAGTCAAATTCAGCCCGCTCATCGGCCAGCAGCTCTTCATAGCCGTAAGCCGGGGTCAGTGTTGTCTGTACCTGGCTGTGCGGCTTGTCCGATATGACAGCATACCCCTTAACCGTTTCAAGCTGTTCGGCAATAGGTTCAATTAATGGCAGCAGCGTTTCATTGACAAAAACGAAGTTGGCGGCGCTATGATTGATGACATAGGCTTTTTCCTCCGCGGATATGCGAAGATTGATTTGTAAAAGCACAGCCCCAATGCCGGATAAGGCCTGATACAACTCCCAGTAGCGATGCGTGTTCCATTCCACCACCGCTACTCGATCCCCCGTCTTAATGCCCAGGCGAACCAGGGCATTGGCCAGCTGCTTCATTCGCTGATAGGCGTCAGCATAGGTGTAACGGAATATGCTGCCGTCAAGAAGACGTGATGAAACCTCTACCTCCGGGTAGGCCCTTACCACCCCTTTGATGAAAGAAATGGTATTGAGCTGATAGTCGTCGCCAGAAGTTGAGGGATAGCCACTTATGATTGTATTCGGCATAATTTTCCTCCTTTCCCCATTGTCATTCCAGTCCCGGCAGGGAT
>JAOZRP010000022.1 GCA_029940125.1 bacterium | reverse complement strand
TGGAAAAATTTCATTTGGGTTGCGGGATTTGTCCCCGCATTAGAAACTCAAACATCTATTTATCTTTTTCCGGTAACGCGGGCCGGAAGGTTTTAAAACATGAACAACAACAATATTGAACGTGAACTGGAAGAACTGCGCTACCGGATAGACGTTTTGGACGACCGGCTGGTTTCCCTGCTGGCCGAGCGGAAAAAACTGGTGGAGGAAGTGATGCAGCTGAAAAAGAAGTATCATCTTCCCGTCTACCACCCCGCCCGGGAGGAAAACCTTATTTCCCGCCGGCGGCAGCAGGGCAGCGACGAGGGCTTTGACCCTGACTTCATTGAAGAGCTGTTTCGCCTTATCCTGCGCCAGTCGCGGGTGTCTCAAAGCCGGCAGTTGTCCCGCAAGGCCGTCAAACCAGGGGCCGGCGTCCTGCTGGTCGGCGGTTCGGGAGAGATGGGTCGCTATTTCCACCACTGGTTCCGTGACGCCGGCTATCGGGTGAGCGTTCTGGAGCGCCATGACTGGGACCGGGTTGAATCCCTCTGCCGGAACATTGACCTGGTCCTGGTTGGAGTACCGATTGAAAAGACTGAGGAAGTCATCCGGAACCTGGGTCCCTGCCTGCCGCCGGAAGCCCTTCTTGCCGATATTACCAGCATCAAGGAAGCCCCGCTTCAGGCCATGCTGGAGGCCCACCAGGGGCCGGTGGTCGGACTCCACCCCCTGTTCGGTCCCGGCACTTCAACCATGGACAAGCAGATAATTGTTACCACCCCGGGAAGAATGCCGGAAAAAAGCCAATGGCTTATCGAGCAGTTGAATGCCTGGGGAGCGATTACGGTGACTGCCGATGCCCGCGAACATGACGAAATCATGACCTATGTCCAGGCGCTGCGCCACTTTGCCACCTTCGGATTTGGCCGTTTTCTCTACCAGCAGCAGGTGGACATCTTCAAATCGCTGGAATTTTCCAGCCCCATCTACCGCCTGGAGCTGGGAATGGTTGGCCGCTTGTTTGCCCAGGACCCCGGTCTGTATGCTGAAATTATTTTTGCCACCCCTGAACGCCGTAAACTGTTGAAGTCGTATATTGCTTCCCTGACCGAGCAGCTGGACCTGCTGGACAAAGCGGACAAGGAAGAATTTACCCGGGAATTTGACCGGATTGCCGCCTGGTTTGGTACTTTCGGCGACCAAGCCATGAGGGAAAGCAGCTACCTGATTGACAAATTGATCGAGCGTTTTTGATTGGGAGTGGAGAAGCGGGAACAAGGCGGCGGGGCAGGGAAGGCGGCGAAAAGCTTGTTCAATCTTCCTTGTCGGCAAGCTGGTCCAGGATCATTTCCACCGGGGTCAGGTGTTTCTTCCGGCTGTTGCATTCCTTGCAGCAGGGCACCACGTTGCCCCGGTTGCTTTTGCCGCCCCTGGCCACCGGAACGATGTGATCCATGGTTAAATCCTCGGGCCGGAATTTCCGCCGACAGTAGTGGCAGATGCCCGCGGCGAGCTGGTTGTGCCACCATGTGGAGGCCCGCAGCACGCGGGCTTTTTCCCGTTCCCGGGCTACGTGCTGCTCATCTTTGTCAATGTGAATCCAGTTGGACATAAAAATATCTTTCCTGCAGTTTGCCGCCATAAAAGTTCTGCTTCTATACCATATAACCATGACCGGGACAAGCGAAGTCAAGCCCGCCCCGCTCCGTCCATCATGGGCCGGGGCAGGGCGGGGGCGTATTGGGTGGAATCAGATTGAAAACCGCCTGATTATTCCTGAGGTATTTCGTCAAGGGAAATGCCAAGAGCTTCGGCTACACCTCTGCCGTAGTCGGGGTCGGCCTTCAGGCAATTGCCAAGGTGACGGAGCTTGATTTCCCGGGGAACATCAGCCATGGCCCGGCCGGTATTGGCACAGAGGACCCGTTGCTGTTCGGTGCTCATCAGCTGGTACAGCGCCCGGGTCTGTGAATAATAATCATCGTCCTCGCGATGGTTCCAGTGATCGGCCGCTCCTTCCAGGGACAGGGGCGGTTCGGAAAAATCAGGCTGTTCCTGCCATTCCCCATAGCTGTTGGGTTCGTACGCCAGCGTACTGCCGTAATTGCCGTCAACCCGCATGGAACCATCACGATGGTAGCTGTGGA
Organism: bacterium; assembly: GCA_029940125.1. GTDB lineage: Bacteria > Desulfobacterota > Anaeroferrophillalia > Anaeroferrophillales > Anaeroferrophillaceae > DQWO01. The sequence continues at coordinate 11,996 of JAOZRP010000022.1, read as the reverse complement.
AAGGACAGCGGGCCTTGTTGACCGGAATCAGGTGATGGTTGACGCCGAGACGGTAACGCTGGGCGTCGGCGTAGGAAAACAACCTTCCTTGGAGCATCTTGTCGGGAGAAAAGCCGATTCCAGGCACAATGCTGGCCGGGTTGAAAGCTGACTGTTCAACTTCGGCAAAATAATTTTCCGGGTTGCGGTTCAGTTCAAACTCCCCGACTTCAATCAGCGGATAATCCTGATGCGGCCAGACCTTGGTCAGGTCAAAGGGGTTGTAGGGGCAGGAAGAAGCTTCCTTTTCCGGCATCACCTGGATAAACATCGTCCAGCGGGGAAAGTCTCCCTTTTCGATGCTTTCATACAAGTCGCGTTGGTGACTTTCACGGCATTTTCCAACCATCATCTCCGCTTCCTCGTCGGTCAGATTGCGAATGCCCTGCTGGGTGCGAAAATGGAATTTGACCCAAAACCGCTCATTGTCAGCGTTGATCAGGCTGAAGGTGTGGCTGCCAAAGCCATGCATGTGGCGGTAGGAAGCCGGGATGCCGCGGTCGCTCATGACGATGGTGACCTGGTGCAGGGCTTCAGGGAGCGAGGTCCAGAAATCCCAGTTGTTGCGGGCGCTGCGCATGTTGGTGCGCGGATCGCGTTTGACGGCGTGGTTGAGATCAGGAAATTTAAGCGGGTCGCGTAAAAAGAAGACCGGGGTGTTGTTGCCGACCAGGTCCCAGTTGCCTTCCTCGGTGTAGAATTTCAGGGCAAAACCGCGGATGTCGCGTTCAGCGTCAGCGGCGCCGCGTTCCCCGGCTACAGTGGAAAAGCGGGCAAACAGTTCGGTTTTCTTGCCAATTTCAGCAAAAATCTTCGCTCTACTGTAACGGGTGATGTCATGGGTAACAGTGAAGGTGCCGTAAGCGCCGGAACCCTTGGCATGCATGCGCCGTTCCGGGATGACTTCCCGATCGAAGTGGGCCAGCTTTTCCAGGAACCAGACATCCTGCAGCAGCATTGGACCACGGGGTCCGGCAGTCAAAACATTCTGGTTGTCAGCAACCGGCGCCCCGGCGTTGCTGGTCAATTTCATCTTCATTTCTTCTTTCTTTTTCATGGGTTTTCCTCCTCTTGTTGAGTTAGCGGTTCATGGCCAATGCTGATAGTTTATGAATGCTCTGCAGGTGTGGTGTCTTGGCCGCTATATCTGCAAGTAATTATAATTTAAATATTATTATTTTATAATAATTATTCTTAAATAGTGAGTAAAAAAAATCATCCACAAATGTCTCAATTTTTATTGAGGCATTTGTGGCATATTCCCGTTAAAATTGCCTGCCGGTCGTTCACTCTTCCCCAGGAAGAAACCTGATCGGGGAGATTTGAACGATCAAAAGACTCCCATTGTATATCGGATATTTCCCCGCAGCGGCTGCAGATCAGGTGGTGATGCCGGGTTTTCCTGGCTTCAAAGCGGGCCTGACTTTTTCCGGTTGGCACCCTGGTAATCAGTCCATGGGTTTCCAGAGTATGGAGGTTGCGGTAGACGGTGTCCAGGGAAACAGTCGGCAGCTTGAGACGCAGCCTTTCGTAAAGGGTTTCAGCGGAAGGATGATCAACGGCATGAAGCAGGAGCAGGTAGAGCTCGCGGCGCTGATGGGTAAGCCGCAGGCCGCGCTGACGGCATACCGATTCAAATTCAGCCAGGCGTTCATTTATTCGCTTTGTTTTTGCCGGGGATGAATCAATCATTTTTCCTTGATCGCTTTCAATAATTATTCTTATTTAAGCAGTATCTTAAACTGCTGCCGTTTGTCAAGCTCTTTTATCTCCATCAGGGATGACAAAAAAACCCCCGCGGCAGGCCGCGGAGTATCAAGCTGGGAGAAGCAGCCGGACAAGGTGGTTAACTGACCAGGTCAATCTGCTGGATCATGCCGACGCCTCCCTGCTCCCGCAGGTAGACGCCGCTGGAACGAACGGCGCCGTTCAGCTGATTCTGGCTGTCCTTCAACTGGAACGGGGTTTCGGCATGTCCCAGGTAAATGGCGCCAATGTCCTTCTGTCCCAGGGCAAAGAGGGTAGAGCGGCCGGATTCATCCACGCTCCAGATCCGCAGGCGATCGAATACTGAATCGTTTTCATCAATCCAATGGTTTCCATCTTCGTCGTAGGCGGCCAGGTCCTGGAAACCGTTGCCGCTGCGGGGACCGAACAACTCACTGCCATCGTTGATGATCCCGTCATTGTTGCCGTCCAGGGCCAGAAAGCCGTTTCCCGGCCGCAGCATGGCAAGCTCTTCTTCCTGGCCGTCGGCATCAAGATCAAAAGTGAATTTTTGGGGTGAAAGACCAACGCCCTGGCCGTCGAAATTGATGACCAGCGGATCGTTGAGCCGGGGAGCTCCACCTTGAACCTCAATGTCCAGGCTCTGGTAGAATTCCCGGCTCATGTTCAGTTCAACGGAAAAATCTATTTCCCGGTTGTCCGCGGTTTTAATCACGCCGTCGGCGTTAAAGGTCATGGCTTCCTGTTCATGGTAGCTCTGGTGGTAGCGGTATTCAAAACCCGGTGCCTGGGTTTGGCCTGCGGCCGGGGCCGCATCGTGACCGTGTCCCCGGGGCTGAAAAATTTTGCCGCTGACGATCTGCAGGGATACCTTCTTTCCGGTCAGCTGTTCCCACAGCTTTTCCAGAATCATGAGCTTCTGCTGATCCTCGGGGCTTATTTCGATTTCAACTCCCTTGTTGCTGGCACCCTCCGCAGCCGCGGTTTGAGGTGTCTGCTGCCGGGCTGATTCTGCCAGTTGTTTGAACAGTTGGCGTGCTGACGGGGATATGCGGACGGAGTCATCGGTGGGGGATTTGTCGATAAAACCCGGGTTTTCCTTTTCCTGAACTTCATCGAGGCCGCCCCAGGTCTGGAGTTTTTCTGACTGCTGCCGGCTGATTTCCAGTTGATGGGTCGACTCAAAGTTTATGGTTGATGAAAGTATTTTCATTGCTGCCTGCCTCCCTGCATTTGTACCTCGCTGCTTCCCTGCAGCTACCTTGCCAACTTTGCTATCGGCAGAAAGGCGCAAAACTTGAGCTGCCGTCGGCATTTCGATCGGTAAGAAGTCAAACAGGAACAACTGAAAAACGGCTGTTTTTTCTTCTCACTTCAATCATGTTAAATATTTAACTTAATCGTTGACATTGAAAAAAAAATAGTGTTATTCCTCGTTATTCAGTAGGCTTTATGCGTCCCTGAACGTGTCATTTCAGTTGTAATTGCGACATTGAGGCGGGGGAGCTTATCACGCCGGCAACGGCAGCAAGGTGGACTTGGCTGTCTGGGCAAATCCCCGGTTGGAAAGGGTCAAGGAAAAATCATCGGCAGCAGGGCAGTGATCCCATGTCTCAAGTGATAATTGAATTTGCCGTCGGCAAACCCAGCAGCTGGCTGCAGGAAAAGCTGGATGGTTTTGTCTGGGTGCTGGATCGGAACCTGCGTCACAACCGGCTGGGCCAGGCGGAAGGTTGCTACGAAGAAGGCATTTTGCAGGTCAGGGCTGACGGCATCTCCCTGGCTGAGATCAGGTCCCTGGTTGATGCCTTTACTGAGAGCATGCGCCATCATGGTGAAAGGCTGATTGTTCATGTAAGAGAGATAAATGCTGTTGAATGAAGCAATTGCCGGGTTTCGGGCTTCGTGAGTTTTATTTGTTGGCTCGGTTGTTTGCCAGGTTGTAAGGTCTCCAGGGTAAATAGCTGTTTCCGCGATAAAAAAGGGGTTGACGCTTGTCGTCAACCCCCTTAAATTACTGTTTTGTTGGTGCCTGGAGCCGGAATCGAACCGGCACGGTGAAATCACCGAGGGATTTTAAGTCCCTTGCGTCTACCAATTCCGCCATCCAGGCGTCTGCCTGAAGATGTTGGAGGCGCCACCCGGATTCGAACCGGGGGTGGAGGTTTTGCAGACCTCTGCCTTACCACTTGGCGATGGCGCCAATACAAAAAAATCAGCATTCAAAATGCTGATCAGCAACCTGAACTGGAGCGGGAAACGGGATTCGAACCCGCGACTTCAACCTTGGCAAGGTTGCACTCTACCACTGAGTTATTCCCGCCCTTGACTGCTAAATTCTCGAAAGCTTTTAAAGTATTATTTCCCAAAAGTCAATAGAAAAAACACTTGGTTTTCATTCTTTCGAATCAAGCAGGCATGGCATGGCCTTGTTGAAATATTGGTAGCCGGTCCACCAGGTCAGCCCCAGTGCCAACCAGATGAAAACGATGCCCACCACGTGAGCGTCGATGCCGAAAAGAGGGTAATGAATGGTCAAGGCTACCACCGCCACGATCTGAAAGACGGATTTATATTTGGCCAGTGGGCTAGCATCGATAACAATTCCCTGCTCAGCCATAACGGCCCGCAGGCCGGTGATGGCTATCTCACGGCAGAGAATCAGGCAGACAATCCAGGCCGGGGCTCGGCCGAGGTAAACCAGCATCACCATCGCCGCCACCAGCATGACCTTGTCGGCTACCGGATCAAGCAGTTTGCCGAAAGAAGTGACCATCTGGTATTTGCGGGCCAGGTAGCCATCCAGGCCGTCAGTTACCGCCGCCGCAATAATCAATAAAGCGGTAAAAAAGTTGAGTATCCGAGAATCAAAATACAGTAAAATTATCAGCAGGGGGACAACTGCTATGCGGGAAAAGGTCAGGATGTTTGGCAAGTTTTTCTTTTGTGAAAAGAAATCCGATAATGATGACACGTTACGAATTCTCACTTAAAAATTTTGTGTTTATTTTTTCTTTTAATTCCTTGCCCACCTTAAAAAATGGTAATTTTTTAGGAGGAACTTCAATCGAATCCCCGGTTTTGGGATTCCGCCCCGTATAGGCATCGTAATGTTCAATATGGAAGCTGCCGAAGCCCCGCAATTCTATCCGGTCGTTGTTGATAAGAGCCTCCTTCATGGAGTTGATGACCAGATTAATGATGGTCTCGGCAACTTTGTGGTGCACGTTGGCCTGGGCGGCAAGCTCTTCGATCATTTCAGATTTATTCATGCATCCCCCTGGAAAATACCATAGTGTTATTGATCAATGATTTCGAAAACTTGCATATTATATGTTTATGCTATATGTAACATATAACGCGATTTTATCCACGAAAACAAAATTTCTAATATCTATTTTACCGCGGAGTGTCAAGAAAAAAAGGAGAAATAACTATTTTTATTGCATAAAACCGTATTTTCCCTCATGAAATATCGTGAATATCCGGAAGTTATCTTTTTCTAAAGTATAACTTTAAAGGTATCCCGTCAAGTCCGAGATATTCCATTATATTCTTTTTTAAATAGCGAACATATGAAGGTTTTATCCCTTTGGTCATGTTGCAGAAGATTACAAAGGCGGGGGGGATGCCGGAAATCTGGGTAATATAATAAAATTTCAGGGGATGGTGGTAGATCAGTGGGTGCTGGTAATGGTCGGTGATTTCTTTGAGCATCCGGTTCAATTTCCCCGTGGTCACTTTCATATGCAGTTGCCGGTCAAGCTTTTGCAGCAGCGGAAATATTTTGCCGACCCCCCGATTTTCAACCACGGACAGCCTCAGGGCGTTCGGCTGGTAGATGAAAGGAAGCCGGTCACCAAGCAGAGTCATCATTTTCTTGTGGGTAAAATCCTTGGCTGCCGGCAGATCAATTTTATTAAAGACAAAGATGATGGTTTTGTATTTTTCCGTGGCCAGAGCGGCAATGCGGATGTCCTGATCGGTAATTCCCGCCGTTGCGTCAATCATCAGCAGGACGATCTGGGCGTAGTCGATGCTCCTGATGGTGGCGACATTGCCGTAGCCTTCCACCCGTTCCCGGACCCTGGCTTTTTTTCTCAGACCGGCGGTGTCAAAAAAAAGGTAGTGATGGCCATTAACGGTCAGCGGCACTTCTATGGCATCAACGGTCGTTCCCGGCTGATTGCTGGTTACCAGACGCTTTTCCCCCAGCAGCTGGTTTAAAAGCGAGGATTTGCCCACGTTCGGCTTGCCCACCACGGCTATCTTCAGTGCCTGGCTGTCCTGACTGTCTTCCTGAGCTTCATCCGCCGACGCCAGCTCGGCGACGATATCATCCATCAGTTCGCTGATTCCTAAGCCGTGGGCAGCCGAAACCGTGTAGAGCCTGTCCATGCCCAGGCGGTAAAAGTCCAGGCTGGCATCCTGATCCCGGGGCGACTCCAGCTTGTTGACCACCCAGAAAATCTTTTTCCTGGTTTTACGCAAATACAGTGCCAGGTTTTCATCTTCGGGCATGACGCCGTCCTTGCCGTCCATGAGGAAGATAATGATGTCAGCCTCGTCAACCGCCGTCATACTCTGTCGGGAAATGTCAGCCTGCAGATTGGCTTCCTGGTCGAAAATCATGCCGCCGGTATCGACCAGCAGAAATTTTTTTCCGTTCCATTCGGCATCGGCAAAAATGCGGTCCCGGGTGACGCCGGGAGAGTCGGCAACGATGGCCTTTTTTCTCCGTACCAAACGGTTGAATAAGGTTGATTTGCCAACATTTGGCCGGCCGATGATGGCAATGCAGGATTTCATCACTTTACCTTTCTTTGACGATAGGCGGCACGGTTTGTTTTCCGGACGGCAGGTGTTTTTCGGCGGCCCCGGTGCTGCCGCTCAGCAGTCGGAAGCGACAAGTCAAGGCGGCAGCGTACCGGGTCCACCGCGGCCAGGCATACCTGGAGTGTATCCCCGATGGCATAGCTGTTGCCGCTCTGCTCTCCCACGGCCCGGATCCCGTCGTCCTGAACGACATAATAATCATCGAGGTTACGAAAAGGCAACAGTCCGTCAGCCAGAATGCCTTCAAGGGTAATGAACAGGCCTGCATCGATGATGCCGGAAACAAAGCCGGTGAATGTTTCGCCTGCGTGTTTTTCAAGGTAAAAAAGTTTTTTGACCGTCACCGCAGCTCTTTCCGCCTCAACGGCCAGCCGTTCCCGGCTGGACAACTCATCGCCGGCCAGTTCCAGCTTTTCTTGCGGCAACGTGTCTTCCCCATGTTTTTCCGGCCACAGGCATGATTTCAGCACCCGGTGAACCAGCAGGTCGGGATAGCGCCTGATGGGAGAGGTAAAATGGGTGTAGTACTGCAGGGCCAGGCCGAAATGTCCACAGTTTGCCGGGCTGTAAACCGCTTTCTGCATGATCTGCAGCAGCATCCGGTTGACAACTGCTGCCGCCGGCAGGCCGGCAGCCTGTCGCAGCAGTTCCTGGAAAGCCTTTGGATGCGCCGCCCGCCAGCCTTTAACAGATAATCCGAAACATTTCAATGTTTCCAGCAGGCGGGTGATCTTTTTGGGTTCCGGGGGCGGGTGAACCCGGTAGAGAAAAGGAATGCCCAGCCAGCCCAGGTAGGTTGCCACGGTTTCGTTGGCGGACAGCATGAATTCTTCGATCATCTGATGGGCGATGGTACGCGGTTCCGGTTGAATGTCTTCGATGTTGCCCTGGAGGTCAAATGATATGTGCGCTTCCGGCAGGTCAAAATCGATGCTTCCCCGGCGGCGGCGCTGTTTCTGCAGCTGTCGGCACAGCTTTTCCATCGTGCGTAGTTCACCGATGGTGCGGCGGTGATTTTCAGGGAGGGAACCGGCGTCAATCGTTCCTTCCAGGATGCCGGCGGCATCGGCATAGGTCCACCGGGCCTTGCAGTTGATGACAGAAGGACAAAAGTGTTCCGTCAGCCTATGCCCGGCATGATCAAATTCCATCACCACGGTTAACGTCAGTCGATCCTTTTCCGGCCGCAGGCTGCAGATGTCGTTGGAAAGCTCTTCCGGCAGCATGGGAATGCAGCGGTTGGGAAAATAGATGCTGGTGCCCCGCCGGCAAGCCTCACGGTCAAGGAGTGAACCGGGTTTGACATAATGACTGACATCGGCAATGCTGATGTACAGGCGGAAGCCGCCGTTTTCCAGTTGGTCGATGGCAACGGCGTCGTCGAAATCCCTGGCCTTGTCGCCGTCAATGGTAATGAACCGCTTGCGGCGCAGATCGGTCCTTTTTCTCAATTCCTGCCGGCTGACCGGCACCGCCAGCTCCCGGGCCAGCTTCCGGCAGCCCCACGGAAAACGTTTGGGGAGCTGGTAGCGATGGATGATCAGCCGGTCGTCAACTCCCGGTTCCCGAAACCGGCCCAACCGCTGCTCGATGATTACCGTCCCGGGCTGGCCGTAAGATGGGTAGCGGTTAATGCGGGCGATGACGGCATCGCCGTCGCGCAGGTTTTCAGCCTGGCTTTCTTCAATCCGGAGCTGGTCAAGGGCGGGAAGATCGAAAGGAATGCAGACCAGCTCTCTTCCTTCTTTGGCTACCACCGCGGCAATGGTTGACAGCGCCCGGCTGATGATTCGCACCGGTACGACCCGCAGGCGGCCGCGCCGGTCGGCATGCACCGATGCCGTCAACCGGTCGCCATCCATGAAGTGGTATTGCAGTTGATGATGATAGGATATTTTCAGGGGCAAAGCTTCTTTGGCATCGCGAATAAAAAATGCGGACCTGCCCCTGATCCTGATAGTTCCTGCTACAGTTTTTTCCATTTAAAAACGATCATATAACAAATCGGCCGGGTTTGGCAACAACTCGCTTTCCGCCGCTTCACCGCTGATTTTACCTTGAAAAACAAGAAGTAAGTGTGATACTAACACAGTCCGTTCAAACCCCTGTGAACCGGGATAATAGCACTGGGTTATTATATTTTTCAGCAACCGGGCGCGAAGGTCTGTTTTGTTCTCCTTGCCTGTGGTTGAAACCTGTACCAGAATTCCATTTCTGCATAGGAAAGATTTGATTCAATATGAAAGGTAATAAAGAACTGAAGCCGTTTTATAAAAACCTGGCCCTCTGGCTGGTCATCAGCCTGATCATGATCATGGTTTTCAATGTGTTCAACAACCCCAAAACCAGCCAGCATGATATTATTTTCAGTGATTTCATCGAGCTGGTCAACAGCGGGCAGATCCAGGAAGTTACCATCCAGGGACACAACATCAGCGGCCATTACGGAGCCAACACCTTTAAAACTTATGCGCCGGATGATCCCAATCTGATTGAGCTGCTGCGCAGCAAGGGGGTTAAAATTTCCGCCAAGCCGGAAGAAACGCCCCCCATCTGGCAGACGCTGATCATTTCCTGGTTTCCCATGCTGCTGCTCATCGGCGTCTGGATTTTCTTCATGCGCCAGATGCAGGGCGGCGGTGGCAAGGCCATGTCCTTTGGTAAAAGCCGGGCTAAGCTGCTGACCGAAAACCAGAAAAAGGTTACGTTCAAGGATGTCGCCGGTGCCGAAGAGGCCAAGGCGGAGCTGGAGGAAATCATCAATTTTCTCCGGGAGCCCAAGCGTTTTACCCGCCTGGGAGGGAAAATACCCAAGGGCGTGCTGCTGGTCGGCCCTCCGGGAACCGGAAAGACCCTGATGGCCAAGGCGGTTGCCGGTGAAGCTGAGGTTCCTTTCTTCAGCATCAGTGGTTCCGATTTTGTCGAAATGTTTGTCGGCGTCGGCGCCTCCCGGGTGCGCGACTTGTTCAACCAGGGCAAGAAAAATGCCCCCTGCCTGATTTTTATCGATGAGATCGACGCGGTGGGTCGGCATCGGGGCGCCGGGCTGGGCGGCGGCCATGATGAACGGGAACAGACCCTGAATCAGCTGCTGGTGGAAATGGACGGCTTTGAATCCAATGAAGGGGTTATCCTGATTGCGGCCACCAACCGGCCGGATGTTCTGGACCCGGCGCTACTGCGGCCGGGGCGCTTCGACCGCCAGGTGGTGGTTCCGGCGCCCGACGTCAAGGGCCGGGAAGGCATTCTCCGGGTTCACGCCCGCAACGTGCCGCTGGCTGATGACGTCGACTTCAAAATTGTCGCCCGTGGCACCCCCGGGTTTACCGGCGCGGACCTGGCCAACCTCATCAATGAGGCTGCCTTGCTGGCGGCTAGGAAAAACAGCAACAAGGTCGAGATGGAAGACCTGGACGAAGCCAAGGACAAGGTGCTGATGGGGGCGGAGCGCCGCAGCCTGGTAATCAGCCCGGAGGAAAAAAAGAATACCGCTTACCACGAGGCCGGCCATACCCTGGTTGCCCGCTTCCTGCCTGGAACCGATCCCATTCATAAAGTGACCATTATTCCTCGCGGCCGGGCTCTGGGCTTGACCCAGCAGCTGCCCATCGACGAACGCCACAGTTATTATAAGGACTTCCTGTTGAACAATATTGCCGTGCTCATGGGCGGCCGGGCGGCCGAGGAACTGGTGTTCAACCACTTGAGCACCGGAGCGGGGAACGACATCGAACGGGCCACCAACTTGGCCAGGAAGATGATTTGTGAGTGGGGCATGGGTAAAATGGGGCCGGTGAGTTTCGGCAAGAAAGAGGAACATATTTTCCTGGGCCGGGAAATGGCCAACGCCAAGGACTACAGTGAAAAAACAGCGATGGAGATCGATGAAGAGATCAAGGAAATTGTTTACGACTCCTACGCCAAGGCCTTGAATATTCTGAAAGAAAAAAGGAAAGGGCTTGAAAAACTGGCCTCTGCCCTGCTGGAAAAAGAGTCGTTGAACAGTGACGAGATTGATCAGATCCTGGGCTTGAAAAAAACCGACCCTGTGGAGCCGTCAACTTCAACGGTTGAGAAAACTGCCGGGGCTGCCGAAAGTGAAGAAAAGTCCCCGGATGAAACGGTAGAGGAAGAGATTGTCAGTCGTGAGGAAGAGCAAAAGCCTCCGGCGGAAAGCAGCAGCTGATGAGAAAATTCTTCGTCCATCTCCAGGATATTTCCCGACCTGAAGAAGCGGCGGACATCATGCGGCATATCGGCACCGACATCCATGGTGTCAGCCTGATGAAAAACAAGATGGTCCACTATACCCTCAGGGTAGGACCGTTGCCGGCCCGGGCCGCCAACATTGTCAAGCAGGAAATGCTGTCGGTAGGCGGCGACGCCGCGGTGGCCCGGGGAGTCATTGACTGCAGCGCTCCTGACGGCCCGGTTCTGTTAAGCGCCACCCGGAAGCAGTTTCGCCGGTTCATGCAGAAAATGAAGGCCCAGCCCTTTTCACTGCCCCGGCTGGCGGAGCAGATCCACCAGGTACTCTCCCATTATGAAGGCCGCCGGCCGCTGGTTTTCAACTGCCGGGGCCTTGAAGCGGACCTGCGGCACCAGACCCTGATTATGGGGATCCTTAATGTTACCCCGGATTCCTTTTCCGACGGCAGCCTTTTTCAGGACCGTGACGCGGCTCTGGCCCAGGCCCGGAAGATGATTGCCGAGGGAGCGCAGATCATTGACGTGGGAGGGGAGTCCACCCGGCCCGGAGCCAAAAAAATTTCCCTCGAACAGGAACTGGAGCGGGTTGTCCCGGTTATTGAGGCTCTGAGGGCGGAAAGGGATGACATCCCCATTTCCATTGATACCTATAAAAGCCGGGTAGCCCTGGAAGCGTTAAAAGCCGGAGCCGACATGGTCAACGACATCAGCGGCTGCCGTTTTGATCCTGAAATGGCGGCTACCGTTGCCAGAGCGGGTGCCTACCTGTGCCTCATGCATATCAAGGGCACCCCCGACAACATGCAGCAGAATCCCGAGTATGCCGATGTCGTCGAGGAAATTCTTTCCTACCTTGATGAGAGCATAGCCATCGCCCTCAGTCATGGCGTGCCCAGGGAAAAGCTGATTGTTGACCCGGGCATCGGCTTTGGCAAGACCCTTGATCACAATTTGACGATCCTGAAATATCTGCGCGAATTTCAGACCTTCGGGCTGCCGGTATTAATCGGCACGTCGCGCAAATCTTTTATCGGCAGGCTGACCGGCAGGGAAGTGGACGATCGGCTGGCGGGAACCCTGGCCAGCATTGCCCAGGCGGTCTGGAACGGCGCCAGCATCGTGCGGGTTCATGATGTGGCGGCGGCCAGGGATGCGGTACTGCTCCTTGACGCGGTACGCAGCGC
>JAOZRP010000268.1 GCA_029940125.1 bacterium | reverse complement strand
ATGCCGGAACATCCTGATACCCTGATTTGGGTTGCGGGCGTTGAGCCCGCCTTGGCTTATTTACCGTCTGCAAGAACCTTCCCCCGCAGCTGACCGCAGGCAGCGGAGATATCAGCACCTTTGCTTTTGCGAATGATGCTGGTCATGCCACTGTCCAGCAAGATGGCCTGAAAAGCGGAAATCTGCTCATCCGTAGGCCGCTGGTAAGGCAGATCCGGATGCTCATTAAAGGGAATCAGGTTTATTTTGCTTTTCAGGGGTTTCAGCAGCTTGACCAGCCGGACGGCATCAGCTAAACGATCGTTGAGGTCTTTAAGCAATATATATTCAAAGGTAATCCGGCTCCTGCGTTTAAGGGGAAACCGCCGGCAGGCTGAAAGCAGGGTCTTGAGATTGTAGCGCCGGTTGATCGGCATCAGGCGGCTGCGGGTTTCATCCTCGGTGGCATTCAGGGATATGGCCAGACACACATCAACCAGGGCGCCAAGCTTCTCCATCCCGGGAACCAGACCGCAGGTCGAAACCGTGATTCTCCGGGAAGAAAACTGCAGGCCGTCGTCGTATTTCAGGATTTCAATCGCCTTTACCAAGACATCGAGATTATCCAAAGGCTCGCCCATGCCCATAAAAACAATATTGCTGATTCGCCGCTGCTCCCGGTCAACATGCTTTTGCACCTGCACAACCTGATCAACAATTTCTCCCACCTTGAGGTTGCGATGAAAACCCTGCCGGCCGGTAACGCAGAAACGGCATCCCTGCCGGCATCCCACCTGGGTTGAAAGGCAGAGCGTCAATCGTTTGGGCTCGGGAATCAATACTGTTTCAACACAAGAATCATCAAATAACCGGAAAAGAAACTTTTTGGTTCCATCCGCCGCGGTTTCCGTGGCCTGGCAGGTCAACGACTGCACGGTCGCCACCTCTTCAAGCTGCTGCCGGAAAACACGGGAAAGATTGGTCATTTCCGCAAGGTTATCCACCCGGTGGCGATACAGCCAGGCAATAATCTGATCGGCCCGGAATCGCTCTTTTCCCATCCCGGCCAGTACGGCAACCATTTCATTTCTGGTTAAATCCTTTAGATTATATCGCTGTCGGCCTGTTTTTGACATTAATTCTGTTTTCCTTTGAAATTCCCGTAATTTTATTTTAGCGCCTCGGCATCGAAGGAAAGCCCTGAAAAGTTTTATCTGGTTTAGGAACCCAAGGCCATCGAACTTTTCCCAAAGACCATCGAACCCAAACAAAAAGTGAGTATTTTTTTACATGATTTGGCTAAAAAAATACTCACTTTTTCAAAATTAAGGCTCCCCGCAACCTCAACAACTGCCAGAAATCATAAACAACATTTTTAAAAAATTATTTTTATCAAATAACTCATTGAATTTCCAGAAGATATTCCAACCGTCTCTTTTCACCTTCATAAAACGATATTTATGGCATTCATTTTGCAAAAACAGAGTGAAAACCCGTAATTAGTGGAAGTTTTTTTCATACTTTTTCCGAAGTTCGGCACCATTGGCAATGATGAGGGTGCCCAATGCGTAAAGTTGCAGGATATTGTTTCCATGACTGACCACGTTTTTCTTCAATCAGAAATAGAAAAATGCATTTTACAGCTCTCCCCGGATCTATCAGTACAAACCCTGCAAAAAAAGGTAAAAAGCGTCAACTTGCTGTTGAAGGCTCCTCTCTACCTGGCATCGTCACAGGATAGAACCCTGGTGATTGAAATGTTTGCCTCCTTCGCCCGCAAAATAATCCCCTACCGGAAAATAACCTTTTCTCTGTGGAATGATTCAGCCGAAACGCTGGAGTTGCTTTTTAATCACGGCTTTACCAGTCAACAGGTATCCCTTCTAAAAGCCAGGGTTCCGTTCAGCCACTGGGGCGCCGAATTTGCCAAGCCTTTACTGATCAAAAAATCTTCCGTATCAAACCACAGCATTTTTCAAACCCTGGGGATTGAAGAAGCGGCGGTCATCCCAGCCACCTGGCAAGGAAAGGTACAGGCCATCTGGCAGCTGTTCGCCACTCGTCCAAATACGTTCACCATGGAAGATCTCCAGCTCTTTTGGACCTTGACCATGCAGTGTGAAATTATTTTTCAACATTTGAGCAAACGGGAACAAATCCAGAAACAGGCTATCATCGACGCCCTCACCGGCCTTTACAACCGACGCTATTTCGACCGGCAATTGAAAGTTGAAATTGATCGGGCCCATCGACAAAAATCCACCTTGTCACTGTTAATGATCGACATTGACAACTTCAAAAAATTCAACGATCTTTACAGTCACCAAGCAGGGGACAACGCGCTCAGGGAAATGGGAAGACTGCTGCCGGAAAACGCGCGCACCGTCGACACCGTCTGCCGCTACGGCGGTGAAGAATTTACGATTATATTGCCCAACACTGATCATATTAAAGCTTTCCTTATTGGGGAGCGGCTGCGAAAAGCAATGGAAGAACACCCTTTTTCCATCAATCACAGCAAAACCGTCAATATGACTTTAAGCCTGGGAATCGCTTCATACCCTGAGGTTGCCAATTCGGACAACGACCTGGTCCGCAAGGCAGACATGGCCATGTACGAAGCGAAACGGCTGGGAAAAAACAAGGTGGTGCTTTATTCACCCCAGTTGGAAGGCGCAAAGGAACAGGAAGAACTTGACAAGGGCATCAATCTCAACAGCATAGATTTTTTCATGGAAGCCATGCGCTCCCTGGCTGACGCCAGGAAACTCATGCACTCCCTGCTAAACATCCTGCTGCCCAACCTAAACACCGAGCAATCCCTTTATATGGAAATTGATCGGGAAACGCAACAAATTACCCTGCTTACCAACCAACCGACCAACCACTCACACGCAGACGATTGCTGCCTGCATCTGCCTCTTTCTCCCAAGCTCCAGGAATCGCTCTCCCATCTGCAGACGCGTGGATACCTTTCAACTGAGATAAAGCAGCAATTAATGGTTTCAATCCCCAACGGTCCCACCTATCCATGGAATCACGTCTACTGTCATCCCTGCCAGTGCGATCATGCTTCCAATGCTTTTCTTCTGCTTTTCCTGGGTGGGGAATACACACTTTTACGCGAAGGGTCAACCCAGCTGTCGAAGCATCTGGATGAAGCGGTTGAACTGATTTCACAAGGGTTGAAGGTGCAGCAGCAGCAACGCTCCTTTTACCGGCTGGCGGCCCGCAAGCTCATTACTCTGTCAGAAACGCACTTGCCCTACTATCAACACCACAGCAACAGGGTATCATCTCTGCTGGCGGGATTTACCAAACAGCTGGAACTGGCCAGCGACGTCACCCGCACGCTGGCTGATACCGCCTATTTTTACGATCTTGGATTGATGAGCATCAGCAATGACATTTTGCTGAAAAACACCCCGCTGACCTATAGCGAGCGGGAAATCTGCCAACGCCATCCCTTGATCAGCTGGGAAATCGCCAGATTTTCACCCAAATCCATCGAGTTGGACAAATCGGCAATCCTGCACCACCATGAAGCTTACGACGGTTCCGGCTATCCTCACCAGCTTTCCGGCAGCAGCATCCCGATTACGGCCCGCATCCTGGCCCTGGTCGACAGTTACACGGCAATGACTTCTCCCAGACCTTATCGCAAGGCCAAGAATTCTGAACAAGCCATCAAAGAAATCTCAACCTTGGCCGGAATCCGTTTTGACCCCATCCTGACCGATGAATTCTGCCGCTTTGTCAAAAATGGGGTCATTATTTGTTCTTGATCCAGCGGGGATTGGAAAGGTTATACTGCTTGACTTTATAG
>JAOZRP010000021.1 GCA_029940125.1 bacterium | reverse complement strand
AAAAAACAAGAAATTGTCGGGAATACATTGAAAGATGTTCGGGCTTGGCTCATAGCGGTATTGGCCGCCGAACGAATCACACGATGTGCCGCGAGAATGAGCGGGAGCCATGCCGGAACATCCTGATACCCTGATTTGGGTCGCGGGCGTTAAGCTCGCCTTAGTTTATCCTTCGCGTGTCAATTTGGTTTATTGATTTATTTCAAAAACTTCGGTTGAGGTACTTACTTAGTTTGTGATTGCACCTCCCGACCGGCCAGATAGCTTTTTACTTCGTCCAGCCGCCGGTTGATTTCCCGCAGCCTGGGAGCCAGGGTTTCGCGAGTGCGCAGGTCCATGATGTCTTCCATGGCATCCAGGCGATCGACGATCTCATCCAGATCGTTCCATGAATGTTGAATTTCAGTTTCAAATTCCAGTTTTTCCACCGCTTTTTCGGTTGAAAAGGCGATGTCAAGTTCCGGCGTGACGTCAATAACGTCGCCAATCTTCGGAACGCTGGTATGCCAGCCTCTCTGGATGAGCTTGCGGCTGAAGGTTTCAGCCGCTTCGGGTTCGCCATGGACGACAACCGTATTGGCGGGTGGACGGTTGAAATGTCCGGTCCAGTTCAGCAGGCCCTTCTGGTCGGCGTGGGCGGAGAAACCGCTGATGGTATGGCAATGGGCCTTGACGGCCACGTATTCACCAAAAATCTTGACCCGGTCGGCACCGTCGACGATCAGGCGCCCAGTGGTTCCTTCGGCCTGGTAGCCCACCAGGGCTATGTGGGCTTCCGGTCTCCAGAGATTGTAATGCAGATGATGTTTAATCCGGCCGGCGTTGCACATGCCACTGGCGGCAATGATAATGGCGCCCTTGGTGATCTGGTTCAGGCGCATGGATTCTTCCGTGGTGCGGCTGAATTTAAATCCCGGGAACTTCAAGGGGTTGTCCCCGTCCCGCAGTTTTTCCATGGTTTCCGGGTCGAAGCACTCGGGATGCTTCAGGAAAATTTCCGTCGCCGAGATGGCCAGGGGGCTGTCGAGGTACACGTCCATGTAAGGGATTTTTTTCTGCTGGTACAATTCATTGAGGATGTAGAGAATTTCCTGGGTGCGGCCGACGGCGAACGAAGGAATAATCAGGTTGCCGCCGTCTTTGTGGGCGGCAATAATGATATCCTGAAATTGTTTGTTGGTGTCTTCCATCGAGGGATGAAAGCGGTTGCCGTAGGTCGATTCGATAAAAAGGATGTCCGCCTCGTCAACGGTGGTCGGATCGGCGATGATGGGCTGGTTGAGGTTGCCCAGGTCGCCGGAAAAAACCAGCTTGATTTCCCGGCCGTCTTCCTTGACCCACAGCTCAATGATGGCAGAGCCAAGGATGTGTCCGGCATCCTGGTAGCGGACCCGAACCTGGGGTGAGAGCATGATCTCCTGATTGTAGTAGAGGGGGCGGAAGAGCTCCATGGCGGTGCTGACGTCTTCCTGGGTGTAAAGGGGTTCGATAAGCCGCGACCGGCCGGCCCGCTTCTTTTTGCGGTTTTGCCAGCCGGCTTCCATTTCCTGGATGTGGGCGCTGTCGGCCAGCATGATGCTGCAGAGGTCCACGGTTGCCGGAGTGCACAGGATAATGCCCTTGAAGCCTTTTTTCACCAGTTTGGGTATCAGGCCGCTGTGATCGATATGGGCATGGGTCAGCAAAAGGTGGGTGATCGATTCGGGCTGGTAGGGAAAATCCAGCCGGTTTCGTTCTTCCAACTGCCTGGTTCCCTGGAACATGCCGCAATCGATCAGCAGCTTGACTCCGTCAGCTTCAAGCAGATAATTGGAGCCGGTAACCGTACCGGCGGCGCCGCAGCAGGTGATCTTCATTGTCCATCTCCCGGAAATTGTCTGGTTGATAAAAAAACCCCAGCCTTTTGCCCGGCCGGGGTTTATATGTATGATGTTTCAACCCTTTTTAAAGTTTTTTGACGTGAATAGCATTTTTTCCTTTTTCGGTTTCCTCAATATCAAAAGACACCGGTTCATCCTCATTTAAAGTACGAAACCCTTCGCCTTCAATGCCGGTGAAATGGACAAAAACATCCTCCCCATCATCCGTTTCAATAAAACCGTACCCTTTTTTCTGATTGAACCATTTTACTTTTCCCTCGGCCATAATAGTGGACCTCCTTCAAAAAAATTGCGCACATCCACCGGGATGAAGCCAGAAAGCAAATCGCCATAATATTTGCTCTGACGATCAGGCCGGTAGACACACCTATTCCCAGAAGAGAATATTATCATTCCCCTCATAAATTTCGTCTAATATAAATTTGTTTTAATTACAAGGGAAAAATTGCTTTGGTTGCATTTAAGGGGTTAAATGTGGTAGGCGTCATTGGTAAAAGGGAGAGTAGGCACCGGCCATGCTTTTTGGTGAAAAGGATTGATTCGCAAAATGGTAAGAAACCAGCGGTTTAAGTTTTCTATTTTCATGACCATTTTTCTGATCAGCTCGCTGCTGCTGTTGTGGACCATTTATCCTTTTATCTATACGATCATCATGTCGCTGCTGCTGGTTGGGGTGCTTCATCCAGCCTACCAGTGGCTGGTAAAGTTCAGTCACGGCCGGACGTACAGCTCTTCGCTGCTGCTCTGCCTGCTGGTCTTTCTGGGCATTTTTGTGCCCCTGGTTTTTCTTATTTCCACCCTGTCGGTGGAAATGACGGATTTTTACCTGTACCTGCGCCAGTCCCTAACCGTTGAAGCGGTGGGGCGGCTGCTGGAGCAGCATGCCGTCTGGGTCGACAAGGTGCAGCGTCTGCTGCAGAGTTTCGATATCAATGTTAATTTCGCCAATTTTGAGGAATATGTGGTTGCCCTGGGGAAGACCATGGGGTTGATCATGTATGATCAGACCAGGATGCTGGCCGGAAAAGTGGCTCATTTTTCCCTTCACTTTGTGATGATGATCGTGATTATTTTTTACCTGCTGATTGACGGAGACAAGCTGAAGGAATATGTCCTGGCCTTGATACCCCTGCCCAGAGACCAGGAAACCCTGCTGTTGACCAAGTTTAATGACATGGCCATTGCCATTATTATCGGCAACGGCATTGCTGCCATTCTGCAGGGAGTCCTGGGCGGGATTGGCTTGACCATGTTTGAATTCCGCTCCCCGGTCCTCTGGGGGACGGTGATGGCCATCTTCGCCTTCATTCCTTTCATCGGCATCTCGATAGTCTTTGTCCCCATTGCCGTGTATCTGCTGATCTCCGGCCAGGTGGCCAGGGGCATCATGTTTTTTGTCTATTTTTCCCTTCTTTCCGGCATCGTTGAATACCTGGTCAAACCGAAAATAGTCGGCGACCGGGTGAAAATGCACGTTTTGCTGGTTTTTATTTCCATCTTTGGCGGTATTGCCACTTTCGGCATTCTTGGCATTCTGCTGGGGCCGCTGGTTGCTATTGCCTTTTTGACCTTGGCGGACATCTATCTTTCCACCGTCGGTGAGGCCTGGAAGCGGAATGAATAACGTTAAACGCCAGTCCCTGCTTTGTCCCCGCTGCCGCCGGTTGATCAGTGCCGATGAACCGCGCTGTCCCTATTGCGGGCTTTCCAGGCCGGGATCCCGGCTGAAGCGGGATTATCTGGGCCGGCTTCTCCCGCATCCCGAAGAAATCATCCGTTTGATCATCTACCTCAATGTGGCCATGTTTGCGTATACCCTGCTGCTCAATCCCGCCGGCATGGGGTTTTCCGCCAATCCCCTGGCTTTTTTGTCGCCATCCAGCCGTTCCCTGCTTCTGGTCGGGGCCACCGGCCGCATTCCCATTGATCAGTTTCACCGCTGGTGGACCCTGGTTGCCGCCTCCTTCCTCCACGGCGGCATCCTCCATATCTTTTTCAACATGATGGCCCTCAAGCAGCTGGGTCCGTTTGTGGTCAGGGAGTATGGCCTGGACCGCTTTCTGATTCTTTATACGGTCAGCGGTGTTGCTGGCTTCCTGGTTTCCTATCTGGTCGGGGTTCCCCTGACTATCGGCGCCTCGGCCAGTGTCTGCGGTTTGATCGGCGCTATCCTTTACTATGGCAAAACCAGGGGAGACAGCTACGGCGAAGCCATTTATCGGCAGGCCATGGGCTGGATAGTCGGGCTGGCGGTTTTCGGGCTGATGATCCCGGGAATTAATAACTGGGGGCACGGGGGCGGCATCGCCGCCGGTATAGCCGGGGGAATGGTACTTGGCTACCGGGGAAAAAAGATGCCGACTGCAACTCACCGGCTTTTGGCCATGGTCTGTGTTGTTTTGACTCTCCTGGTGCTTGGCTGGGCGGTGGTGCAGTCGTTGATGATCAGTTTTATGTAAATGACTGCTGACGTTTGTCGGTCCTTGGCAGTGGAGTTAGCCGGCCGTTTTTTTTTAATCCCATACCGAAAACTGACTGTTGATACTCCTTTATCGGGAAACCGCCTTCCCCAGATTAATCCTAAATATATTCTTCCTTTTCTGCGATTACAACATGTAGCCTGCCTGGTATACAAACAAGGACTCTTATTTTCAAGGTAGTTAAATCATGGGCAGTGCCGCGGTTTCTGACGTCTTTTTGCGAGTATTCCTTGAAAAAATTTGTTTTTTGTTCCCAGCCGGAAACTACCGTGTTCCGGATGGGCTGTTTACTATTTTTTTAAAATCTGACTGATGATCGCTGAACGTTTTCTGGTGAACATTGTCTTTTTTTTCCTTGAGTGCTGAAACGATGAAACAGAAAAAAAGAAGTAAACTGGCAAATATTGTCTGGGCACTTCCGGTTGCCTCGCTGATTCTGTTGGCGGTGCTGATCGTTTTTTCCCAAATTGTTGTCTATACCTGGGAATTCAATCGCCAGGCCGAAAAATTGAGAAATGATTACGTTAACCAGCAGAAGGTATTGATAAAACAGGAGGTCGAGCGGGTTATTGATTCCATCAATTATCAGCGATCGCTTAGTGACCAGCGGACCAAAGATATTATCAAACAGCAGGTTTATGAAGCGTATGCGGTTGCCAGCAGCGTCTACCGGCAGAACAAGTCCAACCGCAGCGACAGCGAAATGAAGCGGATGGTTCTTGAGGTGTTGAGGGCAATTCGTTTTGAGCAGGGAAGCGGCTATTTTTTTGCCATCCGTTTAGATGGCCTGGTGACCCTCAACGCGAATAAACCGGAGCTGGAAGGTAAAAATCTGCTGGACCTCAAGGACGGTCACGGCCGCTATTTTATCAGTAACATGGTGGAGCTGGCCAAAAAGTCCGGTGAAGGATTTTGTGAATATTATTGGGCTAAACCCGGAAGTGAAGGCAAGGATTTTAAAAAAATATCGTTTATCAAGGTTTTTGAACCGTTCGGTTGGCTTATCGGTGCCGGTCTATACGTGGATGATATCGAAGCCCGTACCAGGAAGCAAATGATGGGACAGATTAACCGAATTCACTTTGGTGAAAACGGCTACCTGTTTGCCAGTGACTGGAAGGGCTTCTTGCTCGCTCATGGGGCCCAGCCGGAGCTCATCGGGACCAATATGTGGGCAAAATCAGACAGCAAAGGGAAGAAAACTACCCAGCTGCTTATTGCCGCCTCCAAAAAGGAGGGCGGTGGCTATGTTTCCTACTGGTGGCGGCGTCCGTCGACGGGCAAAGAAAGCCCCAAGCTGGCCTATGCCAGGGGGGTTCCTGAATGGCATCTGTTTGTGGCCACCGGTGTCTACCTCGACGACATTGAAGCTCATATAGCCGGATTGAAAGCCCTGCTGAAGCAGGAACTTCGGCATCGCATACAAATTACCCTGCTGGTTGCCGGCATCATCATCGTGTGTTTTCTGGTTCTCTTTTATTTCATCAACCGGCGTTTATTGGCTGACATCAACCTGTTTATCGATTTTTTCCGGCAGGCGGTGCATGACAATAAGGAAATAGACCGCAGCCATATTCGCTTTAAAGAGTTGTACCAGGCCGCTGGCGACGCCAATACCATGCTGCGCGAGAAAACAGCGGTGCAGGAAAAATTGAAGGAACTGGCGGTGATTGCCGAGCAGGCGGTCGAAGGCATTATCGTGGCCGGTTTTGACAACCGTTTGCGGTTTGTCAATCAATCCTGGGCTGATATGCACGGTTATCTGAATGGCGACGAGCTGCTGGGCCGAAAACTGGATATTTTTCATACCCGGGAGCAGCTGGAAAAAGAGGTTTATCCTTTCAACGCCGAAGTTCGGCTGCATGGCCGAAAAGCCGGTGAAATAGGACATATGCGTCGGGATGGAACGACCTTCCTGACCTGGATGCAGGTGACCATGCTTCATGATGAACGCGGCAATCCTTATGCTTATCTTGCTTTCGCGGAAGACATTACCGAGCGCAAAAAAACCGGGATGGCGCTGGTTGAATCGGAACGCCGCTACCAGACCCTTTTTGAATCGGCAAATTATTCTATTTTCCTGATGAAAGACGGGATTTTCAAGGATTGCAACCAGAAAACTCTGGTTATGTTCGGGGTTGAACGGGATGAAATTGTGGGTCATTCGCCAAGTGAGTTTTCTCCCCCCGTACAGCCTGACGGCAAGTCGTCAGTGGAAAAGGCCGCAGAAAAAATTAACGCCGCTCTGGCGGGAAAACCGCAGATTTTTGAGTGGCAGCATCAAAAACTAGACGGGACCGTGTTTGCCACCGAAGTGAACCTGAACCGGGTTGAACTTGCCAACGGACCCCATCTCCTGGCCATGGTGCAGGATATAAGCTGGCGCAAAGAGGCGGAAGGTTTGTTGAGAGAGAGCGAGGAACGGTTCCGGACTCTGGCGGAGATGCTGCCGGAAGCAATTTTTGAAACTGATGTGGAATTGAAGATCAGCTATGCCAACCGAAAAGCATTTGAGCTTTTTGGTTATATGGGGTCATTTCCGGAAAACGGCTTGCATATTCTTGATTTGATTGTGTCCGAAGACCGGGAGCGGGCCCGCGGCAATATTGAAGAACGTATTCAAGGGAAAAAAAGAACGGCGGCCAAGTACCATGCTTTGAGAAAAGACGGTACGGCCTTTCCGGTTCTCATTCATGCCAATGACGTCAGAAAAGATGGGGAAGTCGTGGGGCTCAGGGGAGTGCTCGTGGACCTTTCCGAACGCGAACAGGTGGAAGCGGAAATTCTGAAATTAAGAAAATTGGAGTCCGTCGGGGTGCTTGCCGGCGGCATTGCCCATGACTTCAACAATCTGTTGACTGGCATTTTTGGCAATCTCGAGATGGCAAAAATGTTTCTGTCTCCCGAGCACAAATCGTACTCGTTTCTTGAAACCGCCAGCCAGTCAATGGAGAATGCCACCAACTTGACTAAACAGCTGCTGACCTTCGCCAAGGGCGGCGAACCGGTCAAAGAAGTGCTTGACATTGGTCGGATAATAGTGGAAACGGCGCAGTTTTCCCTGCGGGGCAGCAAGGTTGGCTTGCAGACTCGCATTGCTCCGGATTTGCTGCCGGTGGAAGCGGATAAAGGCCAGTTGAATCAGGTGATCACCAATCTGGTTATCAACGCGCAGCAGGCAATGCCGACCGGCGGTGTTATTGTCATAACGGCTGAAAATGTTGACATATCCGGTTTGCGGCAGGTGAAAATCACCGTGCAGGACGAGGGTGTGGGAATTGCGTCCCAGTATCTCGACAAAATATTCGATCCGTATTTTTCCACCAAGCAGCAGGGCAGCGGTCTGGGATTGGCTTCTGTGCATTCCATCATTGTCAAGCATGGCGGCACCATCAAGGTTGATTCGGTGTTAAACCGGGGAACGACCTTTACCATTCACCTGCCGGCTACGGAAAAAAAGGAGGAGAAAACTGGTGGGGAGTTGACGGCAAAAACTGATGCCGTGCTTGAAGCCAACGTTCGTGTACTGATCATGGATGACGAAGAGGTGGTTCGCGAAGTGGTTGGAGAGATGCTTGAAGTCATGGGTCACGAGGTAGTGCATGCTGTTGATGGCCGGGAAGCGGTTGAAAAATACCGGCAGGCGTGGGATAATAATAATCCTTATGACGTGGTAATTATGGATTTAACCGTACCCGGCGGCATGGGCGGCCAGGAAGCGGCGGAAAATATTTTGAAAATTGATCCGCAGGCGGTAATGATTGTCTCCAGCGGTTATTCCACCGATCCGGTCATGGCCCGTTATGAAGAGTACGGCTTTAAAGGCCGGGTGGGGAAGCCGTATCGTTTTGCCGCTTTGCAGGCGGTCATCCTGGAGGTATTGAAAAACAGCAAGGAAAAGCAATGAAAAAAGACAATCTGGAAATGGTTGAAAAGAAAAGGGCCCTGCAGGGGTTCCAACGGAAATATTTGCGCGGTTTGGCCCACGGCCTGAAGCCGCTGGTATATTTGGGGCAGAAGGGCTTGACGGACGGAATAATTTCTTCGGTGGACGAGGCCCTGGAGCTGCACGAACTGGTCAAACTTAAATTTGTTGATTTCAAGGAAAAAGCACAGAAGAAAGAGCTTGCCAGCCGCATCGAACTGCGGACGGGAGCGGAACTGGTCGGCATCATCGGCAATGTGGCCATTTTTTATCGTCGGCAGCCGGATGATGAGCAGCGTGCCATTGTGCTGCCGGAACGCTGACTGCTTCCTCCCTTTTGCTGCCCATCATCGGTTTCCGGTTGTTTCATCCAGCCAGGTAACCATGTCATCCAGAATCAGGCCGACAGCCCGGGAAAATCCCCGGACGGCGCCTCTGGCGTCGTAGGTTGGGACGGCGGCCTGGCGTGAAAAACAGCGCTGGTCAATGGTGGTTTTTTTGCGGTTGTCAAACAGCTGAGCCCTGATTTTTATCTTGGCGGTTCCCGGCCGGCTGCCGGCGTCATGATAAAATTCGATAAGTGTTACCGATAGTTGCAGGTCGGTGTGGACGACTGCCGGGCGGCGACAGACGGAGCTGAACAGTCCGGCCTTTTCCAGCCGGTCAAGCAGCAGGCGGGTGAACAGCCTTGGTGGTGTTTCAGTCCAGGATGCGTACTGGTAGAAACTGCGGGTGTCCGGGGTGCGGCTGAAAACGATTTTTCGGCTGCTGACCAGCGCCGGAGCGGTGGCTTCTCCCAGCAGCAGCGACAGCGGCCTTTCCCGGTACGCTTTTCCTTTGCCTCCCGGGTCCTGGAGGACGTAATAGGTTTTTGACGCCGGCTTTTCCCCCAGCTTGAGGCTGCAGCCAAAACCGCTCACCATAACCATCAGGATAACGACAATCGGCAGACGGTATTTCATTCTTGTTCTCCTTCCCCCGGCCCCAGGGAAGAGCGGTCCGGTCCCAGGATGATTTCCCGGGGATTTTTGTATTCTTCCAGCGTGTCTGACAACTGCTGGGCGGTTTTTACCAGTTCTTCGGTCAGATATTCCACCTCCAGGGCAATGGTGCCGGCCGAGTCGGAAACCGCGTTGTTCAGGTTCCCGGCGGTGTCCTGCAACTGCCTGATCAACGGCGTGACCGCTTGAATTTTTTCCTGCAGCATGGCGATGGTTTCTGCTACCGATTTTTCCACCGCCGCCGCCCGCTGGTCCAAATTGCGAACCACGACGCGGGATTCACCGGCAAGCCTGGTTGCTTCTTCCAGCAGTTGCGACAGCTTTGCCTGGCTGTCGGACAGCTTGTTGGTGGCTGCCGAAATGTCCAGCAGCATTTCCTGCAGCAGCCGCCGGTTTTCCGGCGAAAACATGTCGTTGGCATTGCGGACCATGTTGTCCACATTGGCCAGCAGGTTGGGCAGGGTGGCGGTAATGATGGTTTCCAGGCCGGCCTGGCCTTCGGGGATAACCGGGAAGTCCTCGCCGGGAGGGGCTTCGGTCAACAAGGCTGTTTCCTGGTGGCTGTTGATCAGGTCGATATGGGCCAGGCCGGTGAGCAGGTTGCGGTCGATGATTGCTTCGGTGTCCTTCTTGATGGGGGTGCCGGCGTTGACTTCAATGACGACCTGCACCCGTTCGATATTTTCGGGTGAAATCTTCAGCCGGCTGACGCTGCCGACCCTGATGCCCTTCATGGTGACGGCACTGTCTTCCTGCAGACCGGCCAGGGAATATTTCTGAAAATAGATGGTATATTTGCGGGTGTTTTGGTGACTGCCCACTTCCGCCAGCCAGATCATGGTTACGACCAGCAGGATGCTGAGAATAGAGACGGTGCTGCCTACCAGCATGTATTTGGCTTTTGCTTCCATCGTTGTCCCCGCTTCCGGTCAGGAAAAATTTCTGGTTGAAAAATAGGCCCTTATCCAGGGATCGTCGCTTTTCTTCACTTCTTCCAGGGAACCATCAGCCAGAACCACCCCTTGGCCGAGAACCAGGAGGTGGTCGGCAATGCCGGTAATGGTGTCAAGATCATGGGTAACCATGACGATGGTGAGCCCCAGGGTGTCGCACAAGGTCCGGACTAATTGATCGAAAGACCTGGCATTGATCGGGTCAAGGCCGGAGGTTGGTTCATCCAGGAATAAGAGTTCCGGCTCCAGGGCCAGGGCCCGGGCCAGGGCAACCCTTTTCCGCATGCCTCCGGAAAGATCACTGGGCATTTTATGGCGAATTGTCGGTGACAGCCCGGTCAGGGAAAGCCGCAGGTTGACCAGCGGCGCGATCAGCTCATTGGGAACGTTGCTTTGCTCTTTCAGGGGGATGGCCACATTTTCTCCCACGTTCAGGGCGGAAAAGAGCGCGCCGTTCTGAAACAGGACCCCATAGCGGTTGCGGATGGCCGCCAGGTCTTCTTCCGGAGCCTCCCGGGTGCTGGTGCCGAACAGGGAAATGCTGCCGGCAGCCGGCTGCAGCAGGCCGATCATTTCCTTGAGCAGCACCGTTTTCCCGGTGCCGCTTTCGCCGATGATGGCGACGATTGATCCGGGGTTGACGCGAAAAGTGACGTTTCGATGGACAACCTGGCTGCCAAACCTGGTCTGCAGGCCGTTGACTTCGATAACCGGCATTTCCTGAGTGTTGGTGGTGGTTGCGGCCATGATGATTTTCCTCAAATGCCCAGCTGTACGCAGAGAACGGCAAAAACAGCATCCAGCAGAATGACGGAAACAATGCTCTGGACGACGGTCGAGGTGGTGTGCATGCCGACGCTGCGAGCGTTGTTTTCGACGTTGAGACCCATCCGGCAGCCGATGATGGCGATAAAAGCGGCAAAGACGGGCGCCTTGGCAATGCCGACCAGGAACGTCTGAAGAGATACCGCCTCCTGCAGCCGGGAAATAAAAGTGACCGTGGTAATTTCCAGGTAGGTCCTGGCGATGATCAGGCCGCCGAAAATGCCCACCAGATCGCCGATGAAGACCAGCAGGGGGAGGGTGATAACCAGGGCCAGCAGGCGCGGCAGGACCAGGACCTGCATGGGCGACAGTCCCAGGGTAATCATGGCGTCCAGTTCTTCATTGAGCTTCATGGTGCCGATCTGGGCCGTATAGGCCGATCCGGTGCGGCCGGCGACGACAATGGCGACAATCATCGGGGAAAGTTCACGGCACATGGCGATGCCGATGCCGTCGACCACGAAGATGTTGGCTCCGAACTGCTTGACCTGGGTGGCGGAAAGATAGGCGACCACAACGCCGATCAGCAGGGTGACCAGCATGATAATGGGAATGGCTTCAAGGCAGGCCCGTTGTATCTGCACCACCAGTTCTTTCCAGCGGATGGTTTGGGGGTGCCGCAGAAGCCGCCATGATTCCACGTTGCTCTGGCCGATGAAGCTGATCAGCCGGGCCAGTTGCTGCAGGAACAATACTGTTGAACGTCCGATTTTCTGGATCAGGTTGAATGGTGTGACGGTCGGGGCAATGTTGAGGTCGTTGAGATGCTCTTTAACCAGCGTGATGATTCGTTGATGGTTCTCCTGGAAATTAACCAGGGAAATTTCACGGTTTTTTGCTGAACTGCCGCCAAGCAGTTGAAACAGAAGCAGAGCCCCGGAGGTGTCAATCTGTTCAAGCTGCCGGCCGTCAATGATCAAGGGAGTGTCAACCCGCACCGGCCAGGGATGCTGTTTGGCAGCCTCCTGAATATCCTTGAGATTTTCCAGCCGCCAGGCGCCGGCAAGCGCAATGCTTTTGGTGGCTCCCTTTTTTGATTCCACCTGCCACCAGGGTGATAAATCACCAGGTTGTGCCATGATAGTCACTGCCAGCCAGAGGTGTCCGGTTGTGGAAAGAAGGGTCTTAAAGCCCGTTGGTGAGCGGCCATGAAAAACGGCGCCGCACCGATCATTGCCCGACAGGTATCAGTTACCATGTTTCAACCTGCTTGACAAGCAGGTTGCCTTGGCTGGCAAGACTGGTTTTGTGGCTTTGTTCCGGGGTGTTTTTCTGGGAAGTTTTTTTAATCGACGTTTTTTATCGCGATCCGCAAACCGCCCCAGTGACGCCCGTTGACGATGATGGGAGCGGAAATGTCCTTCATCATGACAAAATTTCCGCCGCCCATGTCACGGCGATAGGCCTGGAACAGAAACGGCTTGGTGTTGCGCCCGGCCGCCAGGCCGACCCGGTCGTTGAACATCCGGCGGTTGCGGCAGTTGGCGGCGTTCCAGACCGGGTCGTTGGGCCGCTGGGGCTGTGAGTACTTGCGGTTGTGAACCGGCAGGTAGCCGTTGGTGTCGACCGAAACGGCGAAAATCAGTTCAGGATTGCGGTTCAACAGGTCTTCCTGGAACTGGGGCAGGATTTTTTCCAGGACGGTGGTGGCCCTGGTGACGAACTGCTGTGGATCAGTTCCGGCAACCGGTTGATAGTCCTGGTCGAATAAATCATCGAGGCTTAATGTGCCCTGTTTGACGGCTTCTTCCATGGCGGTGCCGATTTGCCTGGCGGTATCCATTACTTCCGTGATGAAATGGCTGTCAACGGTTTCAATTCCCAACTGGTTGGTTACCTGGACCAGGCTTTCACCGAAGTCACGCAAACGGATCAGGCGTTCCTTTGATTTGCCGATATTGCTGCAGCTTTCCTCAAGGCTGTGATCCAGGGTGGCCACCGTGGCCACTACCTGGTCAACGCTGCCGGTTATTTCCGTGGTTTTGGACCCGATATTTCCCAGGCTGTCATTGATCTTGTTGACTGCTTGGGAAATCATTTCAATGGCGGCGCCTATTTCCCGGGTCCCTTCCTGGCTGCGAATGGAATTCTGGGCGCCCTGGTCGCTTTTCTGCTGCAGCTTGTCGATTTCTCCGGTCAGGGTGTCCAGGGTTTCGTCAATTTGCTTGGTGGCTTCCGCAGTTTGGCCGGCCAGGGCTTTTACCTCGTTGGCGACTACCGCGAATCCGCGGCCGGCATCCCCGGCCCGGGCGGCTTCGATGGTGGCGTTCAGAGCCAGAAGATTGGTCTGACCGGCAATGGAACGGATGGTCTGGGCCACACCCCGGACTTCATCCAGGGTTTTGCCCAGTTCCTTGAGGGCGGCCGCAATTTCCTGAACTGATACCGCCAGCTGCTCTATTTCCTGGAGTGAGTTGTCCGCCTGTTTTCGCGAACTTTGCAAATCGGTTACGGCTTCTTCCGCCACTTCGATTCCCGCTTGGACGGACTCGTTGATATCGGAGGTTTTTTCCTCCATTTCCTTGGCTGCCCGGTTGAGATTGGCGAATTCCCTGGTCTGCTGTTCGCTTTGTTGATCAATTATTTCCACCGCGCCAGCCACATCAGCTATTTCAATGACCATTTTCCCGGCGTCAAGGGCAATCTGCCGAATACGGTCTACAGTGTCATCAGGTAAAGTCTGGTCGGCACGGGAGTGGTCAACGGCCATGATATGTTCTCCTTGTTGTCGGGTTTTTTACAAAGCCACAAAATGTGGCCATTAGGGTTTCCGGATAAGCTGTCAACTTCATTGTTCTCAGATTAACCGGTTGTTTTTTCAATGCTGCGCTGAGAGCTGACAGCTGATTGCTGAAAGCGTTCATCGGGAAATGAACGTTTTCTGGTGCGCATTATATAGTATAATCGGTATAGGATGATATTTTTTTAAGAAAAAATTCTTGTAAAAGTGATTTTTAACCGTCGATTGAAGCCGGTGGTCAAATACCTGTTTGCCAACTGCCGGCTACTAAGCTATACTCAGCTCATATTTATTCATGGAAATTTTATTATTGGGAGGAAATTATGCGTTTACGTTGTCTGTT
>JAOZRP010000600.1 GCA_029940125.1 bacterium | reverse complement strand
CATGGACGGCCGGCGAGAATGAGCGAGAGCCATGCCGGAACATCCTGATATCCTGTTGGGTTGCGGGCGTTAAGCCTGCCTTGGAACTAAAAACCTTAACAACCATGAAGGCTTCACAATACGACTTTGTTTTCTTCGTGTGCTTCGTGGTGAAATACGTTTGGGTTGCGGACGCAGCCGGCAACTACCCGTTGTCGGCAGGAGGCCCCGGCAGGTCGATTCTCCCGGGAATCAGCTGCGGCGCTGGTCAGCGGGATGATTCAACTCATACAAATGCAAAAGCCCCTTCAGGGTCAGCAGCTCGTCAACATGATCAATAACTTCGGTCTCCCGGGCAATGAGAGAAGCGAGACCGCCGGTGGCAATCACCAGTGGTTTGCTGTCAAGCTCTTCCGACAAGCGGGCCACCAGGCCTTCGACCAGGGACATGTAGCCGTAGACGATGCCGGACTGCATGCTGTGAACGGTATTCCGGCCCAGCACGCGGGGGGGACGGAGCAGCTCCACCCGCGGCAGCTTCGAGGCCTTTTGAAACAGGGCCTCCATGGATATCTGCAGGCCGGGGGCGATCACCCCCCCCAGATACTCCCCCCGGGAGGAAATGCAGTCAAAGGTGGTAGCCGTACCGAAGTCAATCACGATCAGGGACTGCCGGTAATGGCTGTAGGCCGCCACCGAATTGACCACCCGGTCGGCGCCGACTTCCCGGGGATTATCCAGCAGAATAGGCAGGCCGGTTTTAACGCCCGGTCCAACCACCAGCGGTTTCAATCCCAGATATTTTTGCGCCATCCCCACCATCACCTTCAGCATCGGCGGCACCACGCAGGAAATAATCATGCCCCGAACGTCATCGGCCCTGATCTTGCTGAAGGAAAAAAGATTGTGAAGCATCATCCCGTACTCGTCATCGGTACGGGAAAAATGGGTAGCCACCCGCCAGTTCTCCCGCAGAACCCGCTCCTGAAACAGGCCCAGAACCGTGTGGGTGTTGCCGACATCAACCACTAAAATCATCGTTATCTCCCCTTAGTGCCTTATCCCTGAAAGGCTGTCACTCTTTTCAGTACCCCCTTGAGGGG
>JAOZRP010000020.1 GCA_029940125.1 bacterium | reverse complement strand
GTTGAAATCCATGATGCCGAAGAGGAAAAGGTGATTTTTCATTATCTCACCCAGCCGATCAAGGTCATTGCGGAAAACGGCAAGGTGGTGGGTCTGCAGTGCATCAAAATGGAGCTGGGCGAACCGGATGAAAGCGGCCGTCGTCGACCGGTGCCGGTTGAAGGGTCGGAATTTGTCATTGACTGCGACATCGTTGTGCCGGCCATTGGCCAGACTATTGATCTTTCCCTGCTGGAAGGGGTGGACGGAGTGGAAACCACCCGCTGGAACACCATCGTGGTCAATGAATTTACCAAGCAGACCGAAAATCCCAAGATTTTCTGTGCCGGTGACTGTCAGACGTCCCCCGGCGCTTTGATTACCGCCTGTGCCGGTGGCCGGACGGCGGCGATCAATATTGATAAAATGATCAATGGGCAGCCTCTGGAAGCCAGTGAAGATGATTATTTTGACAAGCTGTTCGAGACGGTCAAGGTCTATGACCCGGCGGAAGACGTCGGCTTCCTGGGCGGTCGGGCCCGCTATCAGCTGGAGATGCTGCCTCCCGACACCCGAAAATGGTCTTTTGATGAGGTGGAGAAGGGCTTTACGCCTCAGGAGGCGATGGCCGAGGCGGATCGTTGCCTCCGGTGCTATCGGGTTGCCACCGTGGCGGTGGCGGCAAAGTCGTAAACTTGAGTTGTTTTTACTGTTTTTAGGAAACACTAGAGATATAACTTAAACTTGTGCAGGAAATAAGCATGGTCACGTTAACGATTGACGGCAAGGAAGTGAAGGTTCCGCAAGGAACGACGATTCTTGCGGCTGCAAGGACCGCCGGCATTCGCATTCCGACGCTTTGCTACCATGGACGTTTGGATCCCATTGGTTCGTGCCGGATGTGCGTCGTGGAAATTGAGGGTGTTGCCCATCCAATGGCCGCCTGTACCACCCCGGTGGAGGAAGGCATTGTGGTAACCACCAATTCAGAGCGGCTGCACCGGATCCGGGAGGATTCCCTCAAGCTGATTCTGGTGAATCATCCCCTTGATTGTCCAATATGTGACAAGGGTGGGGAGTGCCTGCTGCAGGATCTGGTGTATGAGTTTGGGATTGACAAGGTCGAGTATCAGGCTCCGAAGCCGGCCAGGGAAGCGGTGTATGCCACCCCCCTGATTCGCTACTGGCCTGATCGCTGTATCATGTGCCTGCGCTGTGTTACCGCCTGTCGCGAGATTAAGGGTATCGGCGCCATCGAGATTAAGGGCGAAGGCTACGGTTCGCAGGTTGTGGTTATTGATGAAGAGAAGTGTCAGTCATGCGGTGAATGTTTAAGTGTATGTCCCACCGGGGCGTTGACCGAAAATCTCAGCCGTTTCAAGGGTCGCCCCTGGCTGGTCAAAAGGGTGCCGACCACCTGTACCTACTGCGGATGCGGCTGTCAGTTGGAGCTCAACGTTCAAAACAACCGGGTCGTAGGCGTGACCACCCAGGAAGGCAAGGGGGTCAACCGGGGCAGCCTGTGCGTCAAGGGTCGCTTCGGCTACGAATTTATCGGTAGCGACGAGCGCTTGACGACGCCGTTGATTAAGAAGGATGGGGAATTCAAGGAAGCCAGCTGGGAAGAGGCCTTGAATCTGGTGGCCGAGCGTTTCGGGGCTATCAAGGAAGAATCCGGTCCCGATGCCATTGCCGGGCTTTCTTCGGCGCGCTGCACTAACGAAGAAAATTATCTGTTCCAGAAATTCATGCGCGGGGTCATCGGCACCAACAATGTTGACCACTGCGCTCGTCTCTGACACTCCTCCACGGTGGCCGGACTGGCCGCCACGTTTGGAAGCGGAGCGATGACCAACCCGATCAAGGATGTGTTGCAGGCCAAGGCCATCCTGGCCATCGGTACCAATACCACTGAAAACCATCCCATCTTCGCCAATTATGTCAAAGAGGCGGTGCTGAAACGGGGGACGAAGCTGATTGTCGCCGACCCGCGCCGCATCAATCTGGTGGATTATGCCGATCTCTGGCTGCAGCATCGGCCGGGGACCGACGTAGCCCTGATCAACGGTCTCATGCACATCATCCTGCATAAGAAGGGGCTGCACAAGAAAGAACACATTGAGAATTGTACGGTTGGTTTCGAGGAATTTGCCGCCAACTTGGAGAAATATACTCCGGAATACGTGGCTGAAATTACCGGGGTCCCGGTTGACGATCTGGAAGCCGCCGCAGTGATGTACGCGGAATCATCCCCGGCCTCCATCCTCTACGCCATGGGCATCACTCAGCACACCAGTGGTACCGACAACGTCAAGACCCTGGGGAACCTGGCCATGCTCTGCGGCAATATCGGGGTCGTTGGCGGCGGGGTCAATCCGCTGCGGGGTCAGAATAATGTTCAGGGAGCCTGCGATCTGGGGGCTCTGCCCAATGTTTTGACCGGCTACCAGAAGGTTGCCGATGAAGAGGTCCGGCAGAAATTTGCCAAGGCCTGGGGGCTGGAAGAACTTTCCGCAGTTCCCGGTTTGCGAGTTACCGACATGTTCCCGGCTGCCCTGGAGGGCAAGCTCCGGGGTCTTTACGTCATGGGTGAAAATCCTCTGGTCAGCGACCCTGACCTGCACCATATTGAAGAAGCGGTCAAGAAGCTTGATTTCATGGTGGTTCAGGATATTTTCCTCACCGAAACCGCCCAGCTTGCCGATGTGGTGCTGCCCGGGGTTTCCTTTGCCGAGAAGGACGGCACCTTTACCAATTCTGAGCGGAAGGTGCAGCGGGTGCGCAAAGCCATCGAGCCGGTGGGAGAAGCGCGTGAAGACAGCTGGATTATCTGTCAGCTGGCTGCCGTTATGGGCTACCCGATGGAGTATGCCGATGCGCGGGCGGTGATGGAGGAGATCCGCAAACTGACACCCAGCTATGCCGGCATCAGTTACGAGCGGCTGGAGAAAAAGGCCATTGCCTGGCCCTGTCCGGCAGAAGATCATCCGGGAACGCCCATTCTCCATGTGGGTGAATATGCCTGCGGCAAGGGGGTCTTTTTCCCCATCGAGTACCGGCCGCCGGCGGAGAATCCAGATGCCGAGTATCCTTTCATTCTCAGCACCGGCCGGGTGCTGCAGCATTTCCACACCGGTACCATGACCCGCAAGGGGAAGGGCCTGAACCAGCTGTATCCCGAACTGCTGGCGGAAGTAAATCCCGCCGACGCCGAGAAGCTGGGAATTGAAGATGGAGATTTCATCAACATTGCTTCCCGCCGGGGCAGCATCAAGGTAAAAGCCTGGTTGACGGATCGTCCGGCGGCCGGGGTGGTTTTTGTTCCCTTTCACTTTGGGGAAACGGCGGTCAACCTGTTGACCAATGCGGCCCTTTGTCCTGATGCCGGGATCCCTGAATATAAAGTCTGTGCCGTCAAGGTGGAAAAGGCATCGTAGAAGGAGGCTTTACATGATTGAGTTTTGGACCATACTGATCATTAAAACCCTGGTGGCTTTTGCGGTGAGTATGTTGATCGTCGCCTATTCCACTTGGATTGAACGGAAGGTGCTGGGCCATGTGCAGCTGCGCTACGGGCCCATGCGGGTAGGTTTCCATGGGCTTTTGCAGCCCATTGCCGACGGGGTCAAGGGCTTCTTCAAGGAAGAGCTGATTCCCGACAACGCCGACAAACCGGTGTTTTTGCTGGCCCCGATTATCAGTATCGGCGCGGCGATAACCTTGGTGGTGGTTATTCCTTTCGGTGATACCGTCACTATAATGGGGCATAAAATTCCTTTGTATCTGGCGGATCTGGACATTGGCATTCTTTTTGTGCTGGGCATCTCCACCATCGGTTCCTACGGTGGCATGCTGGGCGGCTGGTCTTCCGGCAACAAATACGGGGTTATCGGCGGCCTGCGGGCTTCCGCCCAGATGATCAGCTACGAGCTGCCCATGGCCCTGGCGGTGATCAGCGTGGTGATGGTTTCCGGGACCTTGAGCCTGGTGGGTATTGTTGAAAATCAGGCCGGGCTCTGGAATGTCGTCAAGCAGCCCCTGGCCTTCTTCCTTTTCATTATCTGCGGCCTGGCGGAAATCAATCGTACGCCTTTTGATATGCCGGAAGCGGAAGCGGAATTGGCCTGTGGTTTTAACGTAGAGTACAGCAGCATGAAGTTTGCTCTTTTCTTCATGGCTGAGTACTGCCACATGTTTGTTTTTGCCGCCATGGTGACCACCCTGTTTCTGGGTGGCTGGTATGGTCCCCTGCTGCCGGGACCGGTATGGTTTTTCATTAAAACTTTCGCCATCATTTTCTTCTGCGTCTGGGAGCGTTCCACTTTTCCCCGGTATCGTTATGATCAGGTGATGGAACTTGGTTGGAAGGTGCTTTTGCCGGCCGGTTTGTTGAATATTCTCCTGACCGGTTTATGGATGTTGGTGTTCAACATCTGAGCGTTGGAACATCATTTAAGTTGAAAAGGTATTGATGATGGAAAAGAAAGATTACGTCCTCAACGTCAGTGAGAGACGGCCTGAGAAAGGGAAGTATCTCTTGCCGTTGTTCAAAGGCTTGGGTTATACCCTGAAGAATTTTTTCAGCAAACCCATTACGATCCAGTATCCCACTGAACGGCGGGAAG
Organism: bacterium; assembly: GCA_029940125.1. Taxonomy (GTDB): domain Bacteria; phylum Desulfobacterota; class Anaeroferrophillalia; order Anaeroferrophillales; family Anaeroferrophillaceae; genus DQWO01. The sequence continues at coordinate 9,589 of JAOZRP010000020.1, read as the reverse complement.
TGCGGCCGCGCTGGCGGGGGCTGCACCGTTTGAAGGTGGATGAACAGGGAAAGTTGAAGTGTGTGGCCTGCGGACTGTGCGCCAAGATCTGTCCTCCCCAGGCGATTACCATCGTTCCCTACGAGGAAGAAGGGGGAACCCGCTATCCCAAGGAATTCATCATTGATGAGATCCGCTGCATCTTCTGCGGCTTCTGTCAGGAGGCCTGTCCAAAGGATGCCATTGAGTTGACCAAGGTGTATGACTACGTAGATTATCATCGCGAGGACTTTCAGTTTGACATCGAGAAGCTGAAAACGCCGGAGCGCTTTATCTTTACCGGTAAATAATTTCGAATTTGGGCGGGGTTTATCCATGGAACTGATCATTTTGCTCATTTGTGGCGGTTTGACCATCATTACCTCTTTGCTGGTGATTTTTGCCCGCAATACGGTTCACAGCGCGTTGTGGATGGTGGCCTCATTTTTCTTCATGGCGGTGCTTTATCTCCTGCTGCAGGCTGAGTTTATCGCCATCCTGCAGATTATTGTCTACGCTGGAGCAATCATGATGTTCATTATTTACGCGATCATGATGCTGAATCTCAGGCAGGAGGAGCGGGCGCCGATGCGTAAAACCAAAGTAGTGGGGGTTGTTGCCCTGCTGGTGCTCTTTTTGGAATTGCTGGTGGTTGCGGTTGGCCGGGGACTGCTGGCCATCAAGGGGCCGGTGACCGATCAGTTGATGGCCAAGTTTGGTCATATAGCGGTACTGTCAAATTTCCTCTTTTCCGATTATGTTCTGCCCTTTGAGCTGGCTTCCATCTTGCTTACTGCTGGAGTCGTCGGGGCTGTCATTCTGGCCAAACAGAAAAGTGAATAGGGTGAGGTAGAAACCATGGTAGCATATCATAATTTATATTTGGCGTTGTCAGTTGTCCTTTTTACCATCGGCGCCATCGGCGCCATTACCAGGCGGAACGCCATAGTTGTCTTTATGTGTATTGAAATCATGCTGGGGGCGGTGAACTTGGCGTTTATAACCTTCGGCCGGGCCAACCAGTCGGTGGATGGCATTTTCATGGTTATGTTCGTCATGGCGGTGGCAGCGGCGGAAGCGGCGGTAGGATTGGCGATATTCATCCTTATGTACCGCAAGCGCGGTACCATCAATGTTGAGTCGTTTAACCTGATGAAGTGGTAGAAAAATTCAGACAAAGTGGGATTATTTTGGTCTCTGGACAGAGCTTGGTAGAGATAACAACAGGAGAGGGTCATGTTCGATAAAGTATGGTTGATTCCCATTTTCCCCATCATCGGTGTTCTTATCAATGGGTTGCTGGGGCGGCGGATTGAAAATATCAACAAAAGCATCATTCACTGGATTGCCTGTGGTGCCGTGGCGCTTTCCTTCATTGTTACCTGTATCCTTTTTTTCCAGATGCTTGGCCTGCCTGCCGATCAGCGTCTGTATGAGTTTACCTGGTTTGACTGGATCAGCGGCGGGGTGCTGCATACCTACGTAGCCTACCAGATAGACCCCCTGTCCATGTTGATGTGCCTGTTTGTTACCGGGGTAGGCTTTTTGATCCATGTTTATTCCATTGGCTACATGGAAACCGAGGAAGGACGTTATTATCGGTTTTTCACCTATCTGAACCTGTTCATGTTTTCGATGATCAACCTGGTGCTGGCCAACAACTACCTGCTGCTGTTCCTGGGCTGGGAGGGGGTTGGTCTCTGTTCCTACCTGCTGATCGGCTTCTGGTTTTCAGAGGAGGCCAACGCCATTGCCGGTAAAAAGGCTTTCATCACCAACCGGATCGGTGATTTTGGTTTTATCATCGGGTTGCTTTTGCTTTATACCAGTCTGGGAGAACATGGTATCTGGACCTTGAGGTTTTCAGAAGTTTTTACCCATGTTCACCTTCTCTCGCCCCAGGTGGCGACGGCTATCTGCCTGCTGCTCTTTGTCGGCTGTACGGCCAAGTCCGCCCAGATACCTCTGTATGTCTGGCTGCCGGATGCCATGGCCGGTCCGACTCCGGTCAGTGCCCTGATCCATGCGGCAACCATGGTAACTTCAGGGGTGTATATGATTGCCCGTTCAAACATCCTCTATTCCATGTCTCCGTTCGCGATGGGGGTGGTAGCCACTTTCGGGGCTTTAACGGCGCTGTTTGCGGCTTCCATCGGGCTGGTGCAGAATGACATCAAGAAGGTGCTGGCCTATTCGACCGTCAGCCAGCTGGGCTACATGTTTCTGGGCTTGGGAGTCGGGGCTTATGCCGCCGGCATGTTCCATGTTTTGACCCATGCCTTTTTCAAGGCCCTGCTCTTCCTTGGTGCCGGTTCAGTCATTCACTCCATGCATCATGGACTGCATAAGATCCATTCCCACGTTGATGCCCAGGATATGCGCAATATGGGAGGATTGAAAAGTAAAACTCCTATTACCTATGTGACGTTTTTGATTGCTACCCTGGCGATTTCCGGTATTCCTGGTTTTTCCGGTTTCTTCAGTAAGGATGAAATCCTCTGGCAGGCCTACAGCAGTCCCCATGGCCATTTCATTCTCTGGCTGATCGGTGCTGTTGCTGCCGGCATGACGGCTTTTTACATGTTCCGGCTGGTTTTCATGACCTTTTTCAATGAATGCCGGGCTCCGGAAGGGGCTGAAGAGCATCTGCATGAATCCCCCAAAACCATGACGGTTCCTTTGATGGTTCTGGCCTTCTTGGCTGCCGTGGGCGGTTATCTCGGCGTACCCCATGCCCTTGGAGGCAGCAACCGTTTTGAGCGCTACCTTGAGCCGGTTATGGGTCTTGGACCGGAAAAGCTTCTTCATAAGGCCGGTGGCGCGGTTGCCCAGGGCGCCCATGCGGCGGCGGAAGCTGTTCATGGAGCAGTTGGCCATGCCGCGGCCGCGGTTCATGAAGCCGGGATGGGACATATGGCTGAAGCGGCGCATCATGCCGCCGAGCACGGTTCCATGTTTGCCGAGTATCTGCTGATGGGAATATCCGTAGCCATTGCCCTGGTCGGTATTTTCCTGGCCTATACCATGTATATCAAGAAGCGGGATATCCCGGAAAAGCTGGCCAACAGCTATCCCTTTCTTTATCGCCTGCTGTTGAACAAGTGGTATGTGGATGAGCTGTATGAATTGACGGTGATCAAGCCGCTCCATGGCTTCAGCGTTCTGCTGTGGAAAGGGGTTGATGTGGCAATCGTCGACGGCATAGTGAATGGGGTGGCCCGGATTATCGGCTGGTTCAGCGGGGTTATCCGCTACATCCAGTCGGGTTATGTGCAGAGCTACGCGGTTTCAGTGGTGCTGGGAACCGTGGTACTCCTTGTTTATTACATAATTAAAGCTATATCCTAGCGGACAGCTGGTCGTTGAGCAAAGCAGGATAATCCTAAGTTCCTTCAGGTTAAGGAGATATGTAGATGAATCAGTTGAATTTTCCGATTATCAGTCTGGTGACATTCTTTCCGATTTTCGGTGTTCTCATTTTGTTGATGATCGACAAGGAGAGTGAGGATGTCCTGCGGGGAACCGCGGTTGCTTTTTCGGTTATTGAGTTTTTCCTTTCCCTGCCGTTGATTTTCTATTTCAACGACGCCACCCACCAGATGCAGTTTGTCGAGCTGATTCCCTGGATCAAGAGTTTTGGCATCAACTACTACCTGGGTATTGACGGCATCAGCCTCTGGCTGGTCATTTTGACTACCTTCTTGACTCCGATCTGTGTCCTGTGCTCCTGGACTTACATCCAGAAGTATGTGAAGGAATACATGATCTGCCTGCTGCTCTTGGAAACGGCTATGCTTGGGGCGCTGGTTTCCCTGGACATGATCTTGTTTTATGTGTTCTGGGAACTGATGCTCATTCCCATGTACCTGCTGATCGGCGTCTGGGGCGGCAAGGAACGGATCTACGCGGCGGTCAAGTTCTTCATTTACACGGCGGCCGGCAGCGTGTTCATGCTGCTTTCCATCATCTTTTTGTACTATTACAATTATAAGGTTACCGGGGTTTATACCTTCAGCATCCTGGAGTTGTACAAGCTGAATATCCCGGTATCGGTGCAGTTTTGGCTCTGCCTGGCTTTTTTTGTTTCCTTTGCCATCAAGGTTCCCATGTTTCCGCTGCATACCTGGCTGCCGGACGCTCACGTGCAGGCTCCTACCGCCGGCAGTGTTATCCTGGCCGGGGTCTTGCTGAAGATGGGTACCTATGGCTTCCTGCGCTTTGCCATGCCGCTGTTCCCTTATGCCACCCACCAGTTCATGCCGGTCATCGCCACCCTGGCGGTCATCGGGATTGTGTATGGGGCCCTGGTGGCCATGGTGCAGCCTGACATGAAAAAGCTGGTGGCTTATTCCAGTGTCAGCCACTTGGGGTATGTCATGCTCGGGCTTTTCGCCCTGAACATGCAGGGAGTTGAAGGGGGCATCTATCAGATGCTCAACCACGGCATCAGCACCGGGGCGCTCTTTTTAATCGTCGGGATGATCTATGAACGCCGGCATACCCGGATGATCAAAGATTTTGGCGGCATTGCCAAGGTGATGCCGGTGTTTGCCACCTTTTTCATGATTGCCACCTTGTCCTCGGTTGCCGTTCCCGGTACCAATGGTTTTGTCGGGGAGTTCATGATCCTGGTTGGCGCTTTCCGCAGTTTTCCGATTTTCGCGGTGGTTGCCGCTTCGGGGGCTATTCTGGGGGCGTTGTATATGTTGTGGATGTACCAGCGGGTAATGTTCTGTCCCCTGGACAAACCTGAGAATGAAAAGTTGAAGGATCTCAACGCCCGTGAAATTATTACGTTGCTGCCCTTGGCGGTGCTGGTTTTTGTCATGGGCTTCTTCCCGGGTCTGTTCCTGCGGAAAATGGATGCCACGGTTTCATACTTCCTCAAGGATTTCAATACCCGCTATGAGGCTTACGCCCAGCAGCAGCAGCCGACCATTGGTGATCGAATTGCTGCGGTGATGCAGATAAAAGATAACAAGAATATAACGGTTGAATGATCAGGGCTGATTCATTTAGGCCTGAAAAAGCGGAGTGTTTCCGCTGAACCAAGCCCTTTTTGTGCATGAGTGTGGAGGAAACGTGATGGAGATGCTGGAATTTGTCGTCCCGGCGCTAAATGTTAAGGCGATACTGCCCCAGGCTATACTTTCATTGACAGCCTTGACGGTTTTGTTGGTAGGTGTGAGTAGCCCGCATAACAAAAAAACCTCTTCCTTGGGGTATCTGTCCCTGGTCGGGGTGGTGGTTGCCCTGATCAGCACATTGATGATCAATGGGGCTCGGGAGTCCGCTTATAACGGCATGGTGCTGATGGATGGTTTTTCTTCCTTTATCACCCTGATAGTTTGTATCGTTACCTTATTGACCATTCTTTCATCGATCAATTATCAGAGATTTTTCCCCCGGCTTAACTGCGGTGAATATTATTGTCTGCTGCTTTTTGCCGCGGTGGGAATGTCTTTTATGGGTTCGGCCGGCAACCTGTTAATGATTTTCCTGGCCCTGGAGACCATGTCGATATCCATTTATGTGCTGGCCGGCTTCAAGTCCGACGAAGCGCAGTCGATTGAATCGGCGATGAAGTATTTCCTGCTGGGCGCTTTTGCCTCCGGGTTCCTGCTTTTTGGCTTCGCCCTGGTCTATGGCTGCACTGGAACCATGGATCTGGTGAAAATCAGCGCCTTCCTGACCGCCCATCCGGAAGTTATACATTCCAAGATGCTTATGGGCGGGGTGGCCTTGATGACGGTCGGATTTGGCTTTAAGGTAGCCATGTTTCCTTTTCACATGTGGACGCCTGACGTCTATGAAGGAGCTCCTACCTCGATTACCGGCTTTATGGCTACCGGCGTTAAAGCGGCGGCCTTTGCGGCGTTGCTCCGGGTCTTCTTCGTTGCGCTGGGACACCTGCAGGCTGACTGGACCGGGATTATGTGGCTGCTGGCCTTCCTGACCATGACCATCGGCAACGTGGTGGCTTTGTCCCAGACCAATATCAAGCGCATGCTGGCCTACTCCAGCATCGCCCATGCGGGCTACCTGCTGGTGGGGTTTGTAGCCGGCAGCAAACTGGGACAGTCCGGCATCCTGTTTTACCTGTTAAGCTATGCCTTCACCAACCTTGGAGCTTTCGGAGTTATTGCGCTTCTCGGTCGAGATGGGGGAGAGTATACCTCTCTGGATGATTTTGCCGGGCTGGGTTTCAAGTATCCGCTGATGGGCCTGGCCATGGCCGTGTTCATGTTTTCGATGGCCGGGATTCCACCGGCATCAGGATTTATGGGTAAATTCTATCTTTTCAGTTCGGCAATGAAGGCTGGATTTATCTGGCTGGCCATTTTTGGGGTGATTAACAGCGTTATTTCCCTTTACTACTACCTGCGGGTGGTGGTGGTTATGTACTTTAAGGAAGTTGAGCGGGATGTTGTCATGCCAAAACCGTCGGCAGCGGTGGTGGTTGGTTTGGTGATTGCCGCGATTGGTGTGCTGCAGATGGGGATTTTCCCTTCCTATTTTTGGGATATGGCCCGCCAGTCCGTACAGGCGATGCTCATGTAACCGTGATGAATTGAAGATGTTGCAGTAGATCAGGCGGCTTGTGAAAGCCGCCTTTTTTATGATGCAGCTTTTACTGATGGATGTCGGGTTGACGAATCGGGGTTTTCTCGGTTATAGTGTTTTCCGCTTTTGGATCAAAAAACTGTAAAGAGAAGGATGTTGCAGCGATGAGTGAACAGATCAGCAGGGAGCAGGTCAGGCATGTGGCCGCCTTGGCCCGCCTGGAAATGGATGAGGAAGAATTGGCAGCCTATGGCCGGGACCTCAGTGATATTCTCGGCTATGTGGCCAAGCTTAATGAAATTGATACCAGCGGCGTTGAACCCACCGCCCATGTGGTTTCCATGGAAACTCCTTTTCGGGATGATGAGCGGGGTGAATCCTTCAGCCATGAACAGACGCTGAAAAACGCTCCCCAGCGGGAAGGGTTTTATTTTCAGGTGCCGCAGGTGATTGAATAATGTCTTTTGAAACCATTGCCTGGCAGGACGAGGGCGTGGTTATGATTGATCAGACCCGTCTGCCCCTGGAAGAGGTGTATGTTACCTGCCGAAACGCGGAGGAGGTGGCCCGGGCCATCAGGACCATGGTCATCCGCGGGGCACCGGCCATCGGCGTGGCCGCGGCCATGGGCGTGGCCCTGGGGATGAAGCGGCAGCTGGATGAAGTTGGTGAAGCGGGATTGTCAGACCGTTTCGAAGCGGTTTGCCGGCTGCTGGCCGCCACCCGCCCGACGGCGGTGAATCTTTTCTGGGCCCTTGACCGCATGCGGCAGGTTTGGAGTCAGGCAAACGGCCGCGGCTTGCCAGCCGCTGAAGCGGTAAAACTCCTGGTGGCGGCAGCGGTGAAAATTCGTGAACAGGACATTGAAACCAACCGCCGGCTTGGGGCCCTGGGGGCGGCGGTTGTGCCGGAAAAGGCCCGGGTTCTAACCCACTGCAATGCCGGAGCCCTGGCTTGTGCCGGCTACGGCACCGCCCTGGGGGTGATCAGGGCGGCTCATGAACAGGGAAAAATCAGGGAAGTGCTGGCCGACGAAACCCGTCCCCTGCTGCAGGGAGCCCGGCTGACAGCCTGGGAACTGCAGCGGGACCAAATTCCGGTGACCCTGATTACTGACAATATGGCCGCCCATTTCATTGCCGCCGGTGCGGTTGACCTGGTCGTGGTCGGTGCCGACCGCATTGCCGCCAACGGCGACACAGCCAACAAGATCGGTACCCTTGGCGTGGCGATCATCGCCCGGGAGTTTCAGGTGCCTTTCTACGTGGCGGCACCCTGCTCAACCATTGACTTCAGCCTGGCAAACGGCGGGGAAATTCCCATTGAAGAGCGGGATCGTGAGGAAGTTGTTGCCATTAGGGGTCAGGTGGTTGCTCCGGCGGAGGTGGCAGTTTACAACCCGGCCTTTGATGTCACTCCGGCGGCATTTATTACCGGGATTATTACCGAAAAAGGGATTTTCAAGCCCGAGGAACTGTTGCCCCGGCTGTGCCGGAACTAGCTTCCTGTAACCGCCGTTTTTTACGGTTAAGAGAGTCTTTTCTTATTTCTGCCGGGGATTGATGCGGATTTTGGCTTTTCCACCGGGCTTGCCGAAAACCTCAGCCTGGTTGGTGTTCAGGTAGATGACAATCCGCTCGCCGGTTACCCGGTTGTCCCCCTGCCACATGACCGCATTTCCCTGCAAAACCACAATTCGTTGCTCCTGTTCCAGGGTTGCCTGTTCGCAGGTGGCAAATTTATCCGCCTGGCTCAGTTTGACGTTGCCCGAGGCTACCGCTTTCACCAGGCTGTGACTTTCCATGTCAAAATAATTGGTTAACTGGTCGGCATAGAGGACCATGTCCCGTTGCTTGGCAATGACTTTGCCGCCAAAGGTGATGGTTCCCTGCTGCCGATTGGCTTCCGTCCAGTCTGAAATGATTTCCAGCGGTTCCTGAAGGTTGCTGACCGGGGCCTGGCGATGGCTCTTGGAGACAATCGGATGTGACGTTCCCGGTTTGGCAGGGATTGCACGTTTTGTTGCCGCCTGCCGCTTTTTCGGTTTTTCGGCAGTTTCAGCTGTTGACCAGTCAGGAATGGTTGATCCTTTTGCCGTTGCCGTTTGGACGGAGGTGGATGGTTGATCTCTGAACAATGACTCAAAAGTTACCTTTTCAGGCGGGGCGCTTGTCTTTTGATGATATTGCCCCAGAAGCAAGCTGGCCAATCGGGGGGAATATTCAGACGGCATGAAGGTCGTGGTCAAGTAGTCATCTTTGATGTCCCCCTGTTTGTCAATGAAATAATCCCGGATCAAGAAGCCAAGTTTAACTCCCGGCCCTTTTTTTTCAGCCAGGTAACGGCGACCTTTTGGGGTATAGGGGCTTTGGGGGAAGCCGCTGGTTAAGGCCAGCAGGGCTTTTTGCCCTTCCTCTATATTGCCTTGATTAAGATGGGAGAGCCCCAAGAAATAAAGGGTTTTATCGTCGATGAAACCGGGATAAGTGGTCAGCAGGTACTGAAAGCGGCCAATGGCGGCTTCGTAACGTTTCTGCTTAAAATAAAACAGACCAACATAGAACTCCCGTTTGGCGAAGCGGCGCTTGCAGTCATTGATCCGCTGAATGATTTTTTCCGTGTAGGGAGGGGAGTCCGGGTATTTTTTCAGGGCTTCTTCAAAGGTTGCCAGGGCATCTTCCAGCGGGGTCAGGTCGCGGTCGATGGTCTTTACCCGAACGTAGTAGGTCATGCCCATCTGGTAGTAAGCGTAGGGGGCCAGGGGGTGGTCGGCGTTGAACTTGAGGAAGTCGGTGTAGTTGGTGGCCGCTTCGTCCAATTCGTTTTTTCGGTAATGGCAGTCAGCCACCCGCAGCAGGGCCCGCTTGGCGTAGTCGGAATCCGGATATTCGTTCTGGATCTGCTGATAGATCTCGATGGCATCGGAGAAATTCTGCTGTCGGTAGTTCTTTTCAGCGGTTTCATAGAGGGAACGGGCGCTGCCGGTCATGGGACGATGGCCGCAGCC
>JAOZRP010000267.1 GCA_029940125.1 bacterium | reverse complement strand
TTTCACCCTTTGGGTGTTGGCTTCATGAATGTAAAGCCTTGATTTTTCAAGGCTAAACGCTAACAGCTAACCACTGACCCTGCAACTAGACAATGCATGTATCGTCACGGATGCATTGTCAGATTATATAAGCGTGAATACGTGATTGCGAGGAAACCTAAACTTGTGAGGAGGGAAAAGATGAAAAAAAGATTATTTCTGGTGATTGCCTTGTCTCTGGCCCTGTGCTTTTTCGGCACGACAGCGATGGCGTCCAAAACCATCAAAATCGGTGGCATATTTGACATTACCGGTGGTACCGGCAGCGTCGGCACTCCCTACGCGGAAGGGGTTCGTGACTATGTCCATTACCTGAACGACAACGGCGGCATCAACGGCATGAAGATCGAACTGCTGGATGTTGACTATGCCTACAAAATTCCCCAGGCGCTGGCAGCTTATAAAAAGTTTAAAAACGCCGGGGTCGTGGCCATTCAGGGATGGGGTACCGGCGACACCGAAGCCATGTCTCCCATCATTACCAAGGACCACATCCCTTATATGTCTGCTTCCTATTCCGAGCACCTGACCAACGCGGAAGTCACCCCCTACAATTTCATGGTGGGAACGACCTATGCCGACCAGGCCCGGGTGGCGTTGAAGTATATTGCCACCAACTGGAAGGACAAGAGCCGGAAGCCCCGGGTCGCCCTGATTTACAACGATACCGGTTTTGGCCGTTCACCGTTCTTTGACGTTGATTATCACGGCCATCACTTCCCGGCGGCCGAATCCTATGCCAAGGAAGTTGGCGTTGACATCGTTGATACCCCGGTTATCGGCCTCCGCGCCCTGGATGCCACCCCGCAGCTGCTCAGCATGAAGCAGAAAGATCCGGATTACGCCATTGTCCAGGAAACCTCGGTAATGGCCACCATTCTCAAGGATGCCAAAAAGCTTGGTCTGCGGACCAAATTCTTCGCCCTGAACTGGGCCATGAGCGGCAAGATTATGAGCCTGGCCGGTGATGCCGCTGAAGGCTGCTACTGGACCAACCCCTTTGCTACCTGGGATGACGTCCATCTGCCCGGCGTCAAGAAAGCCCGTGAGATCAGTGAAAAATACCATCCCGGGAAAGTCCAGGTCGTCAATTATTTCCAGGGCTACACGGCGATGCTGGTGATGGCGGAAGCCATCAGTCGGGTTAAAGGAGAAGTAACCGGTGAAAAAATCAAGGACGCGCTTGAGAGTCTGAAAGATTTTGATACCGGCGGCCTGACCGTGCCGATCACCTTTACCAAGAAGAGCCACAAGGGTTCCCTGGGTCTGCGCATTTACCAGGTCAGGGGCGGCAAGCTGGTTCCGGTTACCGGGAAAATTATCGTCAAACGGTAGTTTCTAAATCCTGGCATAACACCCATTCAACCGGGAGCCGGAATGATTGCCCTGTTCCGGCTCCCGTTCTCTACACTTTTTTGGCGGCGCCGTTCTGGTTGCCGCGGAGTTCATGAACATGAGCATAATGCTTAACATCAACAACATCGAAGTGGTTTACAACGAGGTCATCCTGGTGCTGAAAGGCATGTCGCTTGAGGTTCCCGAAGGCAAAATCGTCACCCTGCTGGGTGCCAACGGGGCCGGCAAGACCACGACCCTGAAGGCGGTTTCCGGCCTGCTCAAGGCTGAAGAAGGTGAAGTGACCGACGGAACCATCGAGTTTATGGGTGAAGTTATCAACAAGAAGGATGCCGAGGACATCGTCCGGGACGGCATTTTTCAGGTCATGGAAGGACGGCGGATTTTTAAGGATCTGACGGTTACCGAGAACCTGATTGTCGGGGGGCATATCCGCAAGGACCGGGGCAACTTCAAGCGGGACATGGAAATGGTGTTCAATTACTTTCCCCGCCTGAAAGAGCGCCACAAACAGGTGGCCGGCTACATGAGCGGCGGCGAACAGCAGATGCTGGCCATCGGCCGGGCCCTGATGTCAAAGCCGAAGCTGATGATGATGGATGAACCGTCTCTGGGGCTGGCGCCGCTGCTGGTCAAAGAGATCTTTGAAATTATCCAGCGGATCAACAAGGACGAAGGCACCACCATCCTGCTGGTGGAGCAGAACGCCAACCTGGCCCTGACCATCGCCGATTACGGCTATATCATGGAAGGCGGCAAGGTGGTGATGGACGATGACACGGAAAGCCTGCGCAACAACCCCGATGTCAAGGAATTCTACCTGGGGCTTTCCGAGGTGGGAAAGAAGAAAAGCTACAAGGATGTGAAGCATTACAAGCGCCGCAAACGCTGGCTGTAAAAAAGAGGTGCAAGGTTACAGGTAAAAGGCTAAAGGTAAAAGGATCAAGGCTAAAGGCAAATTTCAGCTGTCAGCTTGTTGTTGAAAGCTTTCGACCAGGGAGAATCTGAACATGACAACCATAGACCGCAGCGCCGGTTTTTTGCATAGAGAACGGGAGACGGCTTCTGCCGCCGAATGGCAGTCCTATAACGACGAGCAGGTCAGGGACCTCTGCGTCATGGCCTACCGGGAAGCCCCGGCAGTCAAAAAAATATTCGATGACGCCGGAATTGACCCGGATGACATCAGGGGCACGGCTGACCTGGCGAAGATCCCGGTAACCTCGAAAAGCCGGCTGGCGGAGCTGCAGGCGGAAAATCCTCCTTTTGGCGGCTTCTTAACCGTGCCGGTCAATGAATTGAAACGGATATTCATGTCCCCGGGACCGATCTACGATCCCCAGGGCCGGGTGCCGGATTTCTGGGGCTGGTCCGAGGGCTTTTACGCCGCCGGCTTCCGTCCCCAGGATGTGGTGATCAACACCTTCGGCTACCAGATGACCCCCGCCGGGCTGATGTTCGAGGAATCACTGCTGGAAATCGGCTGCTGCGTGCTGCCGACCGGGGTTGGTAATACCGAAACCCAGGTTCAGTTGATGAAAAACCTGGGGGTGACCGGCTTCGTCGGCATGGCCAGCTTCCTGCGCAAGATCGGCGAAAAGGCCCGGGAAATGGGTATTGATCCCGGGAAGGATCTGCGGCTGGAAATCGGCTACGTGGCCGCGGAAATTCTGACTGACGCCCTGCGGGCCGAGGTGGAAGACATGTATGGGATGACCCTGTGCCAGGGATACGGCACTGCCGACTGCGGCTGCCTGGCTTATGAATGCCGGGAAAAGAACGGCATGCATTTTACCAGCAACGCCTACGTGGAAATTGTCGATCCCCAGACCGGGCAGCCCCTGGGACCGGGTGAACCGGGAGAAGTGGTGGTGACCATGTTCAACCCCATTTACCCCCTGATTCGCTTCGGCACCGGGGATTTGTCCGCTTATACCAATGAAACCTGCGCCTGCGGCCGCACCGCTCCGCGCCTGACCCGGATCATGGGCCGGGTTGACCAGATAACCAAGGTCAAGGGCATGTTTGTTCATCCCTCCCAGGCTGACCAGGTGGTGGCTGCTTTCCCGCAGGTGGCCAGGTACCAGATCGTGGTGACCCGGGAGCAGAACAGCGACATCATGACCTTCAATCTGGAAATGAAGGAGCAGCCGGCGGATGAAGAGGCTTTTATCAGGGAATTCTCCGCCGCGGTTCAGGATGGTCTCAAGCTGCGGCCGGTTGTGCGGCTGGTGCCGGCGGGCTCCATTGCTGATGACGGCAAAAAAATCAGGGATGAGCGGCAGTGGGATTGAGATTGATTGCTGAAACCGTTGATCAGAAAATGAACGTTTTCGGTGAATGAACGCCAAGGCGGGCTTGGCGCCCGCAACCCAAATCAGGGTATCAGGATGTTCCGGCATGGCTCTCGCTCATTCTCGCGGCACATC
>JAOZRP010000266.1 GCA_029940125.1 bacterium | reverse complement strand
GTCCGGGATTTTCCTGGTCATGGGATGCGTTCATTGGCTTCCGTCCGGAAACTGGCGTTCCCGGAGGAATCCTGATTATGATTTCTGTTGTCTGTTGCCTATGGCTGCATTGACAAATTCCATGCCGTATATAGCCGAGTCCTGGCAATAAATCCACATTTTCCTGCTTTTTCCCCCGCCAGCTGAATTTTTCATGAAAAAAGAGAAAAAAAGTATATAATTTGGGAATATTTTTACCATTTTTTGTTATTTTTTGAAGCAAGCTAAGATTAGGGTATTATAATGATTGCAGAACCAATGGTTTTTATTGGCTATTTCAAAACCTCATATTTTTTATGTCATTCGGCGTGAATATTGCAACAACCGTTGTTCAGGTTGTATTTATGGCAGATAGTGGAAGAAATTTACATAGTTTTAAATGCAATAGCGGTCAAATTATTGCAAAAGATGATCTTTTTTCGATGAACGCTGCTTGAAGTGAAATGGGTAGATGAACAGATATCTCCATAATTATTTATATTGCTTGTTGCCAGGCCTGCTGGTCATCATTGTGTTTTGCGTGGCTGGCTTTTTCATGATGCCTTCACCAACAGATCAGGATCATGAACCCTCGGGAAATTACTATGCTCAAGGCATAAAGTTTTCCCGCTTCCAGGGCGGCCGTCTGATGGTTTCTCTTCAGCTCGAAAAAATTCAACTAACTGGTAAGAAAAAGGGTTTCTTGCGATTGGGTTTCTGGAAAGTCATGCGTTTTGATGATGTTGTTGTGGATGTCTATCCGCCCGCAAGCGGTACCATACTCGACCGGAAAAACGTGCTGAAAGTTTTAATGCCGGCGGGAGAAGATGCTGAACCTGAGGGATATGATCATGTATCCGGCTCTGGTTCCATAAAGGAACTGACCGGAATGCTGCTGGGAGAGCCTTCCCGGTCAGTAAAAGGGCTTGAGATGCACGATGTCTTGTGGCGCATGCATGAAAACAATCTGGTAGCGTTCAAGCTTACCAGCCGGTTGGCAGATTTTGACTTTAAGCACAAAAGCATAATCTTTAAGGGTTCGGTGGAAGTGCAGGCTGGCCGGGGTCAGCGCCTCCTGGAAACCTCGACCCTGGTGTGGAACTTGGAACGGGGCGTCTTTAAAATTCCCTGCGCCTACAAGCTTACCATTAATGGGCAGCGGCGCCGGGGAACCCATCTGAAGACAGATTTATCTTTGAACAAGTTGAAGGATGTTTAACGGGTACTGAACGGGAGGGAAAAGTGCGATACAACTGCAGTTACCGGAAATTTCTCAGTATTTTACCATATCATTGCTGGATTGCCATGATGACTGGAATTATTTTCCTGCTGTTTGTTCCCGCAGCCGGCCGGGCTGATGAAGAGACCGCCAGGCAGCTGGTGGCCGAGGGCAGGAATTTTCTGACGCAGCATGATATCGTCAATGCCAATGACCGTTTCCGCAACGCGGTATCACAAGATTATGACAACCAGACTGCCCAGGCATTCTACAGTGTTACCCGTATCTTGAACCTGATTTACGGTGAAGAGTTTAATGATTTGCTGGATCGTAATAATGCCAGCAGTTGGGGAAGGAACGTCTACGACTGGGACGTGGAATTTCCCGAAAATGAGGACGGCAACACGAACCTGCCGGAGGGTGCTCCCACCTCCACGGAGTATGTCGACTTCCTCACCATTTACCTGATTCCCGAAATTAACGGAGCACTCCAGAACCTGGTCCACGTGGATTCCTCCTTTTCCGTCATTCTTACTCCGGCAGAGACCGACAGCAACGATGCCCTGGAGGTGGATTATGGCGATGTGCTTATGTACCGCGCCTTGCTTCACGCGCTTAAGACTTGCATCAAGATAACCGCGGCTTATAATGTTGAATTCAATGTAGCGGATTTGCTGCCCCGGGTAGAGGACGGCAGCATTTCTATCAATGATGATCTGCTTAACGTCTACGCCGACTTTTTAAAGCTGCTGACGCCGAACCAGATGAGTGCTGCCGGGGCGGATCTGGAACTTAGCATCGACAGCTACCTTGCTGCCTCTGCTTTTATCAGGGCTGAAGAAGATGACCAGGGGGATGATCTCATTGCCTTTGACTCCGAGTCGCTTGCCGATGAGCAGAAATATCGCCATATGATGGAAGATGTCAAAGCCTCGCTTGCCGGTCCGGCGACTGTTGGCGATGAAGAGTTGAGTGATCCTTTTGTGCTGGATTTAAGCGGATTCTTCGACCAGCCTTTTGGCCTGCGAAGCTTGCTGCCGGTATTTGATGACGACAACAACGTAATTCCCTGCACATTTCCCGATCCTACCATCAACGGAGTCCTGCCTTTCTATACCTCCGGGAAATGGAATGATCTCCTCGGCTTGTCGGTTTCGGTTGCCGGAGAGATTGCCAGTTCCCTCGGCGTCCAGGGCATTATCCATGTAGAAAGCTTTGAAGAACATTGGGGAGATAAATTTTATCTTCTCCAGGATTCGACAACCTTGTCTTCAGTGGGGCCATACTCGCTGAAGGTAAAAACCGGTTCAACGGTGTGGCTGCGCGCCTGGAGTGACGAGGACGGTAACGGCATCATAAGCCCTGGCGACAGAATCGGTGAAGCGGCCAGCCCCATTGAGGTGGCGACCGGAAGCTGTGCCTATCAGGATCAAGTTGATATTAATTTGGATCAGGAGGTGACCGGCATCAAGGGCCGTATTGTCGACTTGTATGGACAGCCCCTGGCGGGGATATATGTTGAGGCCCGTGTGAGTGATGAGCCTAGAGGCTGCAGCTATCTCGGTCGTTGGACAGTTACAAATGGTGAAGGGAGGTTTGCTTTGAATGGAATCACCGCCGGCACCCAGGTTGTCATCAGTGTTTCAGCGTTAAGCAATGGTTATATGGATGGGATGTGGACCGGCAGCGGCATGACAAGCAACTGCAGTGACGCTGCCGTATATACCTCGACCGGGGCTGGCGGTGAGGATGTTCAGATAACCCTGAGCCGGGCTTCATCGGTGTGGGGGAATGTTTTGGATGAGTGGGGAAACCCGCTTGCGTGGGCATCGGTTGAAGTCTATGACGCGCAAAACTTTACCTGGCTGGGCAGTGGAAGCAGCAGAGAGGATGGTTTTTACAGGGTGTTTTTCCGCCACGCTCCCTCGGGAAGCATCAAGATGCGGGCTGTAGGTCCGTATGGAGTCAATGTGCTGCCGGAATACTATCAGGATAAGCCGGACTATAACCAGGCGGATGCACTTGACGCGCCGGTCGAATGCAGCCTGTCGTCCATCACTTTCTGGCTTGACGCGGGAGGGCGCATAACCGGAAATGTTTACTACTCTGACGGTTTCCCCGTTGCCGGCGCCGTAGTAACTGTCTATGATTCCTCTGATAACTATGTTTCCCAGGGCTCCGCGGACAGCAATGGCTACTATGAAGTAGGAAAGCTGGTCACTGGTGAGTATTTGCTTGATTTTAAGCGTTACACCAGCACCGGCGACATCACCTATCAAAAAACAGACTCGGTTTCGGTGACGGCGGGAGAGGACACGAATGGGACTGATTTTTATTTTCCCACGACCTTGAGCGATATCAATGGCGACGGCAATTTTGACGAAAGTGATATGCAGATGTTTGCCGGAGCCATGGGAACAAACTGTTGTGCCCAGGAAGGTGATTTTGACCATGACAGCGATGTGGATGGATTGGACATCTATTGGATGGCAAGGTCGCTGAATTGAGCTGTGAGCTTTTAGCCGTTAGTACCTTACGCCTGAAATGCTGTCACTCTTTTCAGTACCCCCTTGAGGGGTGCAAAAAACAAGAAATT
>JAOZRP010000599.1 GCA_029940125.1 bacterium | reverse complement strand
GTAAAGCCTTGATTTTTCAAAGCTAAACGCTAATGGCTAACGGCTGATCGCTCAATTTAGGTAGAAGTATCGTCAAGTCAAAGGAAAGCGACAATAAAAATTTTATCGACAAAAGCCACAAAAACTGAAGGGGAAGTACGGAATTTTTACCACGACCGGGACAGAGCATTTTGCCCCCCATTGCAAAAAGATGGGTTTTACGGCCTGACAAACAATGGATTCTGCGGCAGAAAGGCCACGGATATTAAACTTGGCGGGCATCCAACAATGAACGAATACGGCGCAGGAGGTTCTTGATATCGTAAGGCTTATGAATAAATCTGTCTTCGCCCAGCTTGATAATATCCCGGCGGATATGCTCATCGGGATAACCAGAAGCATACAATGCGATTATGCCGGGGTGAATATCCTGAATGGACGCAAACAATTCCCGTCCTCCCATCACCGGCATCACCACGTCGGTAAAAAGCAAATCAATGGTTCCCGGCTGCCGATCGGCGGCTTTTTCCAAGGCTTCTTTGCCATTAGCGGCCTCAATGACCAGGTATCCTACCTGTCGCAACTGGCGGCCGGTAATCTTCCTGAGGGCTTCATCATCCTCTACCAACAGAACAACCTCGTTGCCACCAGCTGGAAGGCTATCTTCCACCCGTTTCTCCACCATGGAATTCTCTACCATCACCGGCCAATAAATCTTAAATGCTGTTCCCTGCCCGGGTTCACTGTACACGAAGATATCCGCATTGTTCTGTTTGACAATCCCATAGACCGTCGCCAGCCCCATCCCGGTACCCTGTCCCACAGCCTTGGTGGTATAAAAAGGCTCAAAGATATGTCCCATCACCTCTTTGGACATCCCGGTCCCGGTATCCTCCACCACTATCTGAACATGCCAGCCCGGACGGCTGCCGGTATGCAAGGCAACATACGCGTCATCCAGATACTTCTGGGCGGTGGAAATGGTTATCTTTTTTTCACCCCCTACCTTTTCACGCAGGGCGTCCCGGGCGTTGACCACCAGGTTCAGCAGGATCTGCTGCAGTTGACCGGGATCGGCATAAATCAATGGTAAACCTTCAGTTTGTATAA
>JAOZRP010000265.1 GCA_029940125.1 bacterium | reverse complement strand
AACATTTTCTTGTTTTTCAAACCAGAAAATAACCTGTAAGGTACTAAACCACGAGTGCCAGCAGCTGACCGCAGAAAGTACCAACTTTAAACCTCCCCCGGCAATTTTGTCAACCTAAATTGAACTCCCACTGGAATTCCGATATAAGGCCATTATGTTTTATCAACTGATGTTATTTCCGGCGCTTTTTGGCGCTCGCTGCCTGTTTTTCCAACGGCTCATTGCGCTAAAATTGCCAAACTCGCCCTTACGGGCTCAAACATGTCAATTTTTACGCTCCATTCGCCGGGAAAAAAGACGGCCGCTCATGATGCCGCGCCTGAAAACAGCCCCGGCGACCGGATGCAGGTTCACAACCGGACGGCACCGGCTTAATCCAATAGAATCAGGGCTATTTCATCGGCCAGCAAAAGGCCCCGGGAAGTCAGGCGCAGGCGGTCATCTACACGTTCAACCAGACCTTCCCTCAGGCTTCCCTCAAGCCGGGACAGCGCCTGCTTAACCAGCTCATGGTCATACTCGTCGGCGACGGCGGCGAGGTCAACGCCCTCCACCAGTCTCAACCCCATGATGAGCCGCTCGGCAAAGGAGGTTTGATAGGAAATGGCATCTGTTTCAACCGGCAGCGGCCGGGCAAGGCTTCCTTCGCTCCCGCCGAAGCGACGCAGATATTTTTTTACATCGCTTTCATCCAGGTAGCGAACCGCCCAGCAGCCGGCATTTTTTTCCAGTCTTTTTGCCGACCAGGCGCCAGCACCCAGGCCCCAGTAATCCTTCAATTCCCAATAAGCCAGGTTGTGCCGGGACCGCCGGCCGGGCCGACAGAAGTTGGATATCTCGTAGTGTTCATAGCCGGACGCGGACAAGAACCGGGCCGTCTCCTCCATGAACCGGCACTGATCATCGGCCGTTGGAGTCGGCAGCCTGCCACTTTGCACATCGTTCGCCAACGGCGTTCCCGGTTCAAGTGCCAGGCAGTAGGCGGAAACATGGGTCGGTTCCAGCGTGACCACCATTTCCAAGTCCCGGCGCAGGCCGGCAAGGGTCTGGCCGGGATACGCGTATATCAGGTCGAGGCTGAGATTTTCCACCCCGCAGTCATACAGCATGGCAACGGCCGCGTGGATGTCGGCACTGGAATGCCGCCGTCCCAGCAGCGTCAGTCCCTGGTCGGCAAAGGTCTGCGCCCCGAGGCTGAAGCGATTGATTCCCAGGAACTGGTATTCCCTGATTTTTTCCCTGCTCAGGGTCGCGGGATTGGCTTCAAGGGTGATTTCAATGTCCGGATGCTCGTGGAAATGAGAAAAAAGCCGGTTAAAGAAGGTGGAATAAAATGACGGGGATAAAAGCGAGGGGGTGCCGCCGCCGAGATAGACGCTTCGCAGGCGCCGCCCCTGCCAGTCAGCCAGGGCAACCTGAAAATGATTCAGCAGCGCGGCGAGGTATTCCTTTTCGGGAACCGGATTCGCAACGGTGGAATAAAAGGCGCAATAGCGGCACCGCGAAAGACAAAAAGGTATATGCAGATAAAGGGAAAAATCGGCAGCGACAGACTTACTCCATTGACTCTCCGGCAACATTCAACGCCACTTCATAACCGAGGCGCCGGGAGATGTCGGCCGCCGCTTTCTTGACCGCCGGGCCAACCTCATCAATAATTCGTTCCGCCGAAAGGCGGAAGGAAGGACCGGAAACGCTGATACCGGCTACAACCCTTTTGGTATAGTCCCGGATCGGGGCGCCGACGCACTTGACATCCAGGTCATATTCCTCGTTGTCAACCGCATAACCCAACTTGCGAACGGTTTCAAGCTCTTTGAGCAATTCCTCCCGATTTTTGATCGAGTTTTCCGTGCACTGGCGCCAGTCACGTGCCGACGGCAGAATTTTATCCAGCTCTCCGAGGCTGATATAGGCAACCTGGGCCTTGCCGATGGCGGAGCACCAAACCGGCAGCTGCGATCCAACCCGGGAAACAACCCGCACCGCCTGATTCGATTCAACCACGTCCAGGTACACCACATTATGGTTCCGGATCACCCCCACGTAGGTATTTTCCTGCAGTTCCTCGCTCAAGCGTTCCATAATCGGACGGGCCTGGCGCAAAACTCCCATCTGCTTGATGAATGTCTGGCCCAGTTCCAGACTTTTTATGCCAAGGCGGTAGTTTTCCGTGGCCCGGTTCTGCTCAATGTAGCCCCGTTCCTCCAGCGTGGCCAGCAGGCGGAAAACGTTATTTTTATGCAGCTTCAACCTTTTGCTTAATTCCGTTACTCCCAGTTCATCGGTGTCGCCGCTGAACTCTTCCAGCAAAGCCAGAGCATGGGCCACCGCCTGAATAGTATAATTTGACTTCTCCCGTTTAATCATATCCCTTCCCCCTTGAGCGCCATGTGCGCTCGGGTAAAGACAAGCATATCGTAAAAAATAAAACAACTACCTACATAATTTATGAAAGATAAAATACCGTTACCAAATTGTCAAGGAAATAATAGCAATTCAAGCAGAAAGATAAATTTTTTCCTTTTCCAACCGCTAATATTGTTGTGATAACTAAATAATAGCCAATTTTCGACTTGATAAACAACACACAACGAAAAGGAACGGTATTTCACAACGAACTTTATCGCCTCAATCCAGAACAAAACGGCACCAGATGAAGCAACATCAGCGCAAAATGAAATGCATATTTCCCGCCGACCCCGAAAAGCACCCGACAGTCCTGACGCCGCGCCTAATCAACAATCAACCCATCCGTTTACCTTCGGCATCCTGTCAGCATAAACGCCAATCTAACCGCCTCCAGCAGACTAGAACAGTCAGCGAGGTTTTCTCCGGCAATATCAAACGCCGTCCCATGATCAACCGAAGTGCGAACAAAAGGCAGTCCAAGCGTAACATTCACCCCATCGGCAAAATGAAGCATTTTAAAAGGAATGAGCCCCTGGTCATGATACAAGGCAACCACGGCCTCGTAACGACCCTGTACGGCCTGATGGAACAGGACATCGGCGGGAATGGGACCAACCACCGGCAGATCCAGACGGGAACATGACTGCACCGCCGGTTCAATGATACGGCTTTCTTCATCGCCAAAGGCACCGTTTTCTCCGGCATGGGGATTCAAAGCCGCCACGGCGATCGGCCGGCCGGAAGCGGTCCCCGTCTGGAGGAGAAACGAAACCAGCAATTGTATTTTTCGCTTCAGCAAACCCGCGTTTAATGATGCCGCTACCCGGGCCAGCGATATATGGGTGGTCGCCAGCAGGACCTTCATCTGTCTCCCCCAGAACATCATCGCCACCTCGGAGCTGCCGGAAAACTCCCGCAGAATTTCCGTGTGGCCGGCATAGTCCAAACCCGCCAGATGCAGTGAACGTTTGGACAGGGGAGCGGTAACAATGCCGGCTGTCTCCCCCTTCATCGACAAGTCAATGGCATGCTTCAGATAGGCAAAGGCGGCTTGTCCATACTCGGCATGGTTGACTCCATCCGGCAATTCCACCAAAGGTTCAGGCAATGGATCAACCACCGGCACCAGAATTTTTTCGAAACTTTCGGAACGCTGCCCATCATCCCGAATGCCATCAATGAACCCGATCTTATCCCCGCAGGACATAGACTCCGCGGCCATGGTTAATTTCCTTTGATCACCAACCACCAGCAGGCCCTGCCGTTCATCCGCATCAAGCTTCAACATCCCCTTGACGATTATTTCCGGCCCGATGCCGGCCGGATCACCCATGGTTACTGCCAGTTTTTTCCCTGATATTTTTCTTTTCATCTGATTTCCCTTGCGACAAACGTATTCTTGCGATACATATTCAAGTTCAAGTGCGAAATACAAAA
>JAOZRP010000598.1 GCA_029940125.1 bacterium | reverse complement strand
CACACGATGTGCCGCGAGAATGAGCGAGAGCCATGCCGGAACATCCTGATACCCTGATTTGGGTTGCGGGCGTTAAGCCCGCCTTGGCTGTTAACTTTAAGAAATCAACACATTGCCTTTATGAGCAGCAAGACCTGACGGGAGATAGCTTATAACAGTAAAAACTCAGCAGCCATTAAACTAATGGCGAACGGCGAAAAGCCAACCGCTCAATTTCATTACAACCGAAATCCAGGCGTACGCCACCGCCGGCCGCCAACCGCGTGATTCAGGATCAACTATTTTTGAGGATTATACGATAAACCCAACGCGGCAGGCAAACAAAAAGGTCATTTTGCAGGATCTCCCAAAAACAATTTGACACCATACCGTATTTAAGTTATTGAAATCAGCGAAGAAAAATCAACCATCGGGATGTGAGCATGAAACACGGCAAAAAAATTCTGGTAACCGGCGGCGCCCGCAGCGGCAAAAGCAGCTTCGCCCAGAGCCTGGCGGAACAGCTGCCCGGTCCCCGGGCCTACCTGGCCACCGCCCAGGTTCTTGACCAAGAAATGAGAGAACGGGTCGCCCGACACCAAGCCCAGCGCGGGCGGGAATGGCAGGCCACCATTGAAGAACCCTATGACCTCAGCTCCGCCCTGAAGCAGGCGGCGTCCCGCTGCCCGGTCATCCTGGTGGACTGCATCACCCTCTGGCTGACCAACCTGCTGCTTGCCAGCCGGAAGCAGTCCGACCCGGTCCTGCAAAAGGTCGACCAACTGGCCACGCAGCTCTCCGGTTGTCCTGCCAGCGTCATTATGGTTACCAATGAAGTGGGGCAGGGAATCGTCCCTGAACACCCCCTGGCCCGACAGTTCCGCGATCTGGCCGGCCTGGCCAACCAGAAGCTGGCCGCCGCCTGCGATACGGTTTACCTGGTCAGCTGCGGACTGCCACTGAAACTGAAATAGATTCCATCCGGAAACCGCGGTTTCCGGATGAGCGGTCAGCCGCTGGCCATCAGCTGTTAGTGCCTTATCCCTGAAATGCTGTCAGAAAAAACAAGAAATTGTCAGCAGTGTCCGGTATGTTTTTTGCGTTGTTCTGAAGT
>JAOZRP010000019.1 GCA_029940125.1 bacterium | reverse complement strand
ACAAGAAAATGTTCTGATAAGAGCACTTATTTGCGGGCCGAAAAGATCCGTTTGGGTTGCGGGATTTGTTCCCGCATTAGCTGTTTTTTACTGAAATTCGGCATTTCCGGAAGCGCAAACAGCCTTCCCCCGCCTAAACCAACCAGCTGTTTGCTCAATGGATCACCTGAAACATTTGCCGGCAGATAATCGTGGTCCGCCGACTGCCGCTTGATTGATTTTCATCTGGAACGGCCATTTCCCAATGGACTGCCAACCCATTAATTTTCCTCCCCCTTGACTTCAAGCAGCAGATAAGGTAATCCTCTATCCGCAAATACCTGCCCCCCGGTCGGCTGTCACCTGATCAACATCGCACAGGTGACTATAACAACCGGGGAAAATAGCTGTTTTTCAGCTGGATTGGGAGCATTAAAATGATTACCATCACGTCGGAAAAACTTTTTTCCCGGGCCGAAAAATGTATCCCGGGAGGTGTCAACAGTCCAGTGCGGGCTTTTCGCTCCGTAGGGCTTTCCCCCAGGTTTATTGTCCGCGGCCGCGGCTGCCACGTCTATGATGCTGACGGCAATCAATATATTGACTATGTCGGCTCATGGGGACCATTGATCGTTGGCCATACCCATCCTGAAATTGTGGCAGCCATCAGGGAACAGGCCGGTCGCGGTTCCAGTTTTGGCGCCCCGACAACCCTGGAAATTGAACTGGCTGAAATGCTGGTAGCCGCCCTGCCATCCATGGAAATGGTGCGCATGGTCAGTTCGGGCACCGAAGCCACCATGAGCGCCATCCGTCTGGCCCGGGGAGCCACCGGTCGAAAAAAGGTGGTAAAATTCGCCGGCTGCTACCACGGCCATGCCGACGCCCTGCTGATCAAAGCCGGCTCAGGAGCCACGACCCTGGGGGTGCCTGACAGCTCCGGCGTCCCGGAAGAATTTACCAACTTGACGCTTTCCGCCGTTTTCAATGATCTGGCCTCGGTGGACGCGCTGCTGGCAGAATACAGCCGGGAAATCGCCGCCATCATCGTGGAACCGGTCGCCGGCAACATGGGCACCATCCCGCCCGAACCAGGTTTTCTTGAAGGCTTGCGCCAAAGATGCACGCAACACGGCATCATCCTTATTTTTGACGAGGTCATGACCGGTTTCCGGGTAGCATACGGCGGGGCCCAGAATTTATACAAGATCACGCCGGATTTGACCTGTCTGGGCAAAATTATCGGCGGCGGTCTCCCGGTGGGAGCCTTTGGCGGCCGCCGCGAGTTAATGGAGCTGCTCGCACCCCTGGGCAGCGTTTACCAGGCCGGAACCCTTTCCGGAAATCCCCTGGCCATGGCCGCCGGCCGGGCAACCCTCAAAATCCTGCAAACAGAAGGTTTTTATACCCAACTGGAGCGAAAGGCCGCCTACCTCAGCCGGGAAACAGATAAACTTTTCACCTCACACGACATCCCCCATTACTGTACCCGGGTAGGCTCCATGTTCTGCACCTATTTCACTGACACTCCAGTGAAAAACTACCAGCAAGCCCAACAAGCCGATACCCAACAATTTGCCCGCTATTTTGCCGGCATGTTGAACCAAGGGATATATTTGGCACCATCCCAATTCGAAGCTGGTTTTCTCTCCGCCGCTCACACGCAGGAAGACCTTGATCAAACCCTGAAAGCCATGGAGAAAAGCCTGGCGGAGCTTGAAAAATGACTCAGTTTCACCTTGACTTGAATGATGGATTTATGATATGGGAGGCGTGCTTTTGACGCCAAGGCTGTTCTTTTCCAGATATGTTATAGAGAATCATAAAATGAAGCGGTACGATGAGTGCCATGATGCTGCTTTGAAATTTATCCAGAGGGTTGCTCATTCCCGTGCTTTCGAAAAAGCCACCCAAATATAAAAAAGCTTTCGAGCAGATCAGCCGATACGGTACAGTTGGTTTAGAGCTGGGCATCTCGGTGGCAATCGGCATAACCATCGGCTTTTATTTGGATAAATGGTTGAACACCAGTCCCTGGCTGACGATCATCATGATGCTGTGTGGCACGATTTCCGGATTCAAGCGTATTTATTACGCCTTAAAAGAAATTGAAAAGGAAGAACAGCAGGACGATCAGGAATGAGATTATGACTGAAGAAAAAGGGAAACAGGACCTGGAATTAAAACGACTGCAACGCATAGAGAAATTGATTGTCGTTTTTACTATCCTGCTGGCAGTTATAGCCCTGCTGATGAAAAAACCTTATTTGAGGGTTTTGGATGTGCTGGCGGGTGGGGCTTTGTCCTTTTTCTATTTCTACTTCCTGACCAAAACCATGTACGGCGCTTTTTACAGCCCCGAGGAAGATCAGGAAGAGATCAGCATTTCGCCGCGCATGGTGATGAAAGTTACGGTATTAAGCATTGTTTCGGTGGTCATTACTCTGGCACTTTTAATACCTAAGATATGCCTGCCGGTCGGCTTTCTGATTGGTTTTTCATCCATGTTTATTTCAATATTGTCCGACGGCGTCTTCACCGGGATGTTTGGAACCTTAAAACCTAAAGAATGAACGACGGCGCGGATCAACACACAATAGTGGGAGAAAGGTAAGAGGAGTTTATCGATGCATTCCCTGATCATAACTTTTGCCGGACTTATCCCCGGACTCAACAAGCTGCCGGGGCATATTGCCAATGCCATACTGATAGCCTTGATCATCATTGTCATGGTCCTGGTGGGCACCGCCAAGCTGCGGCAGAAAAGTCCGGAAGAAAATCTCATCCCTGACGGCTCCTTCAATATCCAGAACCTGCTGGAAACCATGGTGGAAATGCTGCTCAAGCTGATCAGCGACACGATGGGGGCGGAAGTAGCCCGTGACTTCCTCTTTATCATCGGCAGTTCGACTTTTTTCATCCTTTTTTCCAATCTTTCCGGTCTCATTCCCGGATTTACGCCGCCCACGGATAATATTAACACCACGGCCGCCTGTGCCCTGACGGTGTTTTTTCTCACCCATTATTTCGGTTGGAAGGAACATGGAGTCAAATACCTGCAACAGTTTACCGGTCCATTTCTCTGGCTTGCTCCACTGATGATTCCCATTGAAATCATTGGTCATCTGGCCCGCCCCATGTCTCTGTCACTCAGGCTTTTCGGCAACATCATGGGAGATCACCTGGTCGCCGCCATTTTTATCATGCTGGCGCCGCTTCTCGTTCCCGTACCCCTGGCTTTTCTGGGTCTGTTCGTAGCCTTTGTGCAGACCTTCGTTTTTATTCTTTTGTCCATGGCCTATTTCAGTGGGGCTATTTCCCACGATCATTAAACATAAGAATAGGAAGATAGAAAATTCCCTTTGAAAGGAGGTGAAAAGCATGAAAAGAATTACTCAGATCTTAACACTGATGGCAGTATTAGTTGTATCTACCGCTGCCATGGCAGCTGAGGGAGCAACCGCAGGGGGAAACACCGGGCTGGCGTATGCCGCTGCTATTGCTATCGCAATTGCCGCTTTTGGTGGAGCCTTCGGGCAATCAATGGCGATTAAATCCGCCCTCGATGGTATTGGTCGCAATCCCAGTGCCGCCGGTAAAATTACGACTCCGATGATTATTGGTCTGGCGATGATTGAGTCTCTGGTTATCTATGCTCTGGTTATCGCTCTGATGCTGGTCCTGAAGATCTAAATTTGTCTGCTTTGTTTGGCGGACAGCTCTATGTATAGTTTAGTTCAGTAGCAGGCATCGAAGTTCAGATGCCTGCTTTACTTTAGTCTTTGCCTGTATACAGTATATTTGATTTATCATATATTGCTATATTAGCGTGCTTTCATCCGGAAGCGAGCGTTTCCGGACGGGCAGTTGCCTGTCAGCTTTTAGCGTTCAGCCTGACAAGTTATTTATTCAATGCTTTGCTGAAAGCTGACTGCTGATCGCTGAAAGCCTTCATCGGGAAGCGAATGCCTCCGGATGAAGAATATTACATTACTACCGTTGAACTGCAGGCGTTAATCAACGGATTATGCTAAATCTGATCTCATAAATTCACCAGCGAACAAAAACGTCGAATAAAAAGGAGTGGGGAATAGGTTATGAAGAAACATACCACCTTCGGGGTAATGGCATTGGTCCTGATGCTGTTATTGATTTTGAGCGCCCCAATGTCCTGGGCCAAGGAAAAATCCAAGGAAATTTGCCTGGAATGCATTTCGGTTAGTCAATGTCTTGAATGCCACGATGAAATCAGCAACTCTGTTTTTGCCGGCTCAGCCCATGGCACCAATGCTTGCACCAGCTGCCACCGGGACATCTATGATTTGGAAAAACACGCTGATTGCGAAGTTCCCATGCAGCCGGTCAACTGTGGCTTCTGCCATAAAGAGGTGGCAAAACAATACGCGCAGTCCGTTCACGCGGACAATGATGTCGGCTGTACCGATTGTCATGCCAACATTCATGAAATGAAATCATTTGGCGGTGACAAAACCAAAGTCATCCAGATGTGCAGCGGCTGCCACGACAACGAAGACTACCTGCAAAGCGTACACGGGAAAGGCCTCATGGCCGGCAACCCCGATTCGCCTTCCTGCTCCGACTGTCACGGCCTGCATAATATCAAGGAAATGCATGTCGATGACATTCATTCGGCAACCGCCTTGGAAGCGCGGAAATTTCATACGGATGCCTGTCAGAAGTGCCATGCCGACGAAGAAATGATGGAGCGTAACAAGGTCTACACCATGGCCGTTGAGACCTATGAAGAAGGCTACCACGGCAAGGTTGAAAGACTTGGTGGAGCTACCTACGTCGCCGGTTGCGCTGATTGTCACACCGCTCACAAGCAGCTTCCTCCGGATGACCCTGAATCATCCATATCCAAACAGGGGCTGATTGAAACCTGTTCCCAGTGCCATCCAAAAGCAAATAAAAACTTTGTCCAATACATCCCCCACGCGGACCACCACGACAAAGAACGATATCCTCTTTTGTACTGGACATTTATTGTCATGACCGGCCTGCTGATCGGCGTCTTTGCCTTCTTCTGGCTGCATACCGCCCTATGGCTGATCCGCAGCTATATCGAAAAGAACGAGCTGCGCAAGCAGGGAATTTTCATCCCCCATGCCAACAATCCGAAAGTCTTCTATAAGCGCTTCTCCTTCATGGAAAAACTGCTCCATTTTGTCATGATGGTCAGTTTCCTCGGCCTGGTCATCAGTGGCGCCCCGCTGAAATTCAACACCGCTCCCTGGGCTCCCGGCCTGATGGCCCTGTTGGGTGGGCCGGCTACCGCGGGGCTTATCCATCGCTGGTGCGCCGCTTTCACTTTCTCTTACTTTGGCATCACCTTGCTGTGGAGCATTTATTACCTCTTCATGAAACCAACCGGGGAAACTTTCCTGCAGAAGCTTTTTGGCCCGGATTCTCTCTGCCCCCGCTGGAAAGATCTTCACGACCTTACCGGCATGTTCAAATGGTTTTTCGGCAAAGGCGAACTACCCCGCTTCGACCGTTGGACCTACTGGGAAAAATTTGACTTCATTGCTGTCTTCTGGGGGATGTTTGCCATCGGGTTT
Organism: bacterium; assembly: GCA_029940125.1. Lineage (GTDB taxonomy): Bacteria > Desulfobacterota > Anaeroferrophillalia > Anaeroferrophillales > Anaeroferrophillaceae > DQWO01. The sequence goes on along the minus strand of JAOZRP010000019.1, from coordinate 8,829 downwards.
ACCGGCTTGATGCTTTGGCTGCCGCAGTTCTTCGCCAAGTTCCTGCCCGGCTGGATGTTTAACGTGGCAATCATCGTCCACTCGGATGAAGCCCTGCTGGCCTCGGTATTCATCTTCACCGTTCACTTTTTCAACACCCATCTGCGGCCGGAGAAATTCCCCATGGATACGGTCATCTTTACCGGCGTTCTGCGCGGCTACGAGATGGAAGAAGAACGGCCCGAGCAGTATGAACGGCTCAAAGCCCAGGGGAAGCTGGATAAACTGGTGACAAAATATCCGGGGGTACTTCAAGAAGCTGTTGGTCAGCTGCTTGGCATTACCGGGGTAGCAGTTGGATTTATCTGCCTGGCGCTCATCACCTGGGGATTCTTTGGCGGTTAATGATTATTCATTCCCCTCCGGGAACGGAGTTTCCGGAGGGGATGCCAGCTTTTAGCTCGACACATTGTTTTTTCAATATTGCATTGAAAGCTGGCTGCTGATCGTCAAAACTCTTTATCGGAAAATGAACATTTCCGGGTTAATACTCGCCAGCCAGCAACCTAAACACATAAAAAAGCGCTGTACGGAATAAACCGTACAGCGCTTTTTTTACACCTCAAACTACTGACCGACGCACAACCGGCAAAGGCTGCGTCCCATGGTCTTCAATATTTCAGCATAAACTATTTTCTTAAGACCATTTGCCGGTTTTCCGGGCTTCAACCGGCGGCAGGTTTTCCAGGGACGACTGCAAAGCATTGCGAAAATCATCCTCGGGAAGTTCATAATCACTTAACTTGCCACTCAGGTAGGCATCATACCCTGAAAGATCAAGCAGGCCATGACCACTGTAGTTGAAAAGAATAACCTTCTCTTTTCCCTCTTCCTTGGCTTTAAGGGCTTCACGGATGGCAGCCGCAATGGCGTGGCTGGTCTCCGGAGCGCAAATGGGACCTTCCGTACGCGCCCATTTGACCGCGGCCGCATAACATTCGAGCTGCGGTATGCTCAGAGGATTAAGAAGCCCTTCCACTATTGCCTGACTGACCAAAGGCGCCATGCCGTGGTAGCGCAGGCCGCCGGCGTGCAGGGGCGGCGGCACAAAGTTATGCCCCAGGGTGAACATGGGCAGCAGCGGCGTCATGCCGGAAGTGTCGCCGAAATCATAGGCAAACGGAGCCTTGGTCATCGTCGGACAGGACTGCGGCTCGGTGGGAATAATCTCAATATCAGCCCCGTTGATTTTATCTTGAACAAAGGGAAATGAGAGACCGGCAAAGTTGCTGCCGCCGCCGGCGCAGCCGATCACCACATCAGGCTTCTTAATCCCCACTTTGGCCAACTGTTTTTTGGCCTCCAGACCGATAATGGTTTGATGCAGCATGACGAAATTCAAGACGCTGCCCAGGGAATAACGGCTTTTACCGCTTTTGTCGGTCACCGCCGCTTCTATAGCTTCGCTGATGGCCATCCCCAGGCTGCCGGGAGTATCGGGATATTTTTTCAGAAACATCCGACCAGTCTCAGTCTCACTGCTGGGACTGGCCACGCAGTTCCCCCCCCAGGTCTGCATCAATATTTTTCGATAGGGTTTCTGGTCATAACTGATCCTCACCATGAAGACCTTGCATTCCAAGCCTACCAGACAACAGGCAAAGCTCAAGGCGCTGCCCCACTGGCCGGCACCGGTCTCCGTGGTCAGCCTTTCAATGCCAAACTGCTTGCTGTACCAGGCCTGGGGCAAAGCTGAATTCGGCTTGTGGCTGCCGGCCGGTGAAACACTCTCATCCTTATAATAGATTTTGGCGGGCGTACCGAGAGCCTGTTCCAGGTTGAGCGCCCTTTTCAAGGGTGACGGACGCCAGCGGCACAACATGCCCAGAAGCTCCTCGGGAATGTCTATCCAACGTTCCTGGCTGTATTCCTGTTCGATCAGATTCATCGGAAAAACCGGGGCCAGCATCTCGGGAGTCACCACCGTACCGTCAGGGGTAACCGGCGGCTGCATCGGGGTTGGCAGGTCAGCCGCCAGGTTGTACCACTGGCGGGGAATCTCATCTTCAGACAGATAGATTTTTCTGATTTCCATAATCATTATCCTCGTTTTCTGTGGTTAAGATCATCTTTTAACAAGCACTGCTATAACAAATTTAGCCGGCCGGGTAAACGGATAAAAAAAGAGCATTGCCCTATTCCCAGGCAACACTCTCCATTTTATTCACAAAAAAGAAGTCGCTGAATCAACCGTCAAGCTAGAGAACGGCAACCGCCTGCTTGGCCAGGTCAATAAAGCCCTGGGGAAAGATGCCAATCAGCACGATGGCCAGGATCAGAGCCACCCCCAGCAGCCGCGCCGTCATCCCCAACGCCACCTTGCTCTTCTGCAGTTCATCCTCCTGCGAATAGGCGGCTCGCACCATCTTCAGGTAGTAGAACGCCGAGATGGCCGCGTTGATGACCCCGAGGATAACTAGAGCATAAAACCCTTTCTGAATCGCGGCGGTAAAAACAATAAACTTGCCGGTAAAACCAACCGTCGGCGGGATGCCGGCCATCCCGAAGGCACCGGCGCCCAAGGTAAAAGCCAGCAGCGGAGAACGCCGATGCAGGCCTCTCAAGTCGGCAAAGGTCACATTTTCTCCTGCCGGCGCCAGGTGATAAATGACATAGAAGCAGGCTAAATTCATCAACACATAGCCCATGATGTAATAAATCGCCGCTGAACTGCCCAGCTCGCCGACACTGAGGATGCCAACCATCACATACCCGGCATGGGCAATACTCGAATAGGCTAACAGTCGCTTGAGATCATTCTGCACCAAGGCGGCAAGGTTGCCGACGGTCATGGACAAAACCGCAAATGTCGCCAGCACCCAGGTAAACTGGCCAACTTCCACCCCGGCAAGAAACACCAGCCTGAGCAGCAGAGCCACCGCTCCCACTTTTGGCAGCGTAGCAATGAAGGTCGTCGTCTCGTTGGCCGCCCCTTCATAGACGTCCGGGGTCCAGAAATGCATGGGGAACATGGCCAGCTTGTAAAAGAAGCCGCACAGCATCATCACCATCCCGATGACGGCCAGGGGCTGTCCGGCCAGCAGGCCGGGAATACTTTTTACCAGGTCCGACAGGTAGGTGCTGTGAGAAAGCCCGAAAACATAACTGATGCCAAACAGGGTGATGCCGGTGGAAGCGGCACCAAACAGGACATACTTGATTCCGGCCTCCATCTGCACCCGGTAGCCATCCTGGCGGCGCAGGGGAATAACGATATAGAGAGCGTAGGAAGATATTTCCAGACTCAAAAGGATGGTCAGCAGTTCAACCGCACTGCTGAGGAAAACCAGCCCCAGGGAACTGATGGTCAGGAAGAGGTAATACTCGGGTTTGAGCTGTGAATCAACCCCTGAAAGCCCCGGCCCCATGTAAACCACCAGGAACAGACTGCTGGTGATGATAACCTTGAAAATCTGGGAAAAGACATCCACCCGGTAGGCCTCATAAAACATCAGACCATGCTGGTTGAACGTCGCAATCGCCGCCAAGGTAGCCACCGCTGCAAAAACCAGGGTGATCCCCTGCAGGCTGCCGCCTTTAACCTTGCCCAGCGAGGCAAAGAACAACACCACCACCATCAATATCAAAACCAGCTCGGGAAGAAAAAGTGATAATTGCATAAAGTGTTCCTGAAATCCGGGTTAAAAAACCGCCAGTTTCTTTATGAGTGAACCAACCTGCAGAAGCCAGGCGTGGTGTTCATGATGATGCTCCATCGGCGGCAGATGCTGCATACCGGTATTCACCTGGTCAACCAGATGGGTGACGCTGGTATCCATTACTTTCAGCAGGGGGGCCGGGTGAAGACCGATCCAGAAGACAAAAACAGTCAAAAACAGCAGCGTGACAATTTCCCGGCCGTTGAGATCCGCCAGGACGTGATGTCCGCCGCCGTCCCCATGTTCATCATCGTGATGATGGGCATGGCCATCGGAGTCAGCCCAGACCATTTTCTGGAACAGACGCAGCATGTAGGCGGCCGCCAGTATCGCCCCGGGGATGGCCAGGAACCCCACCACTTTGTACTTGCTGAACGCACCAATCAAGACCAGCAGTTCGCCGACAAAGCTGTTGGTCCCCGGGAAAGCAAAGGACGACAGGGTGAAAACCCCCAGAAAAGTGACATAAATGGGCATCATCATTCCCAGAGCCGAGTTGTCCTTGATTTCCCGGCTGTGGGTGCGCTCGTAAATAATGCCGATGCAGATAAACAGGGCCCCGGTGGTAATTCCGTGGTTGATCATCTGCAGCATCGCTCCCTTGATTCCCTGGACGTTCAACAGGAAAATGCCCAGGGTGACGAAACCCATATGGCCGACGCTGGAATAAGCAATCAGTTTTTTTATGTCACTCTGTCCCAGAGCCAGGTAGCCGCCGAAAATAATCGACATGATTGACAAAGCCAGCAGGTACGGCATGCAGGTCAGCGTGGCCGCCGGAGCCATGGGCAGGCAGAAGCGCAAAAAGCCGTAGCCGCCCATCTTCAGAAGGATGCTGGCCAGGATGACGCTTCCCGCCGTCGGGGCTTCCACGTGGGCGGCCGGCAGCCAGGTATGCAGGGGAAACATGGGGATCTTAATGGCAAAGGCCAGGGCGCAGGCCAGGAAGATCCACATCTGGTACTGATACGAATAATGATGGGCCATCAGTTCGGGGATAAAAAAGGTCCCGGTTTTGATGAACAGGGCAATGATGGCCACCAGGAGGAAAACGCTGCCGGTCAGGGTATAAATAAAAAACTTGATGGAAGCGTAGTCTTTGCGCGGTCCACCCCAGACGGCGATCAACAGGTACATGGGAATCAGCATTGCTTCCCAGAAGATGTAGAACAGGACGGTGTTGAGGCAGATGAACACCCCCAGCATCGCCGCTTCCATCAGCAGGGTGACAAAAATAAATTCCTTGAAACGCTCCTTGATATAGGACCAGGAACACAGGATGCACAGGGGCATGACAAAGGTGGTTAAAAGAACCAGCAGAACGCTGATGCCGTCAACGCCAACCGAAAAGTGCAGATGCAGGGCCGGAAACCAGCGGTAAACCTCGGCAAACTGGTACTTGGCCGTCGTGGGATCAAAGTTCATATACAACGGCAGCGACACCACCGCGGTAACCAGAGTCACCAGCAGCCCCCAGCTTTTCAACACCCCGTCACCCTTGAGGAAAAGGGTAATCAACGCCCCTACCAGCGGAATAACCAAAACTGCTGACAGAATCGGGTAGCTCAACGTGTTGTAAATCAGATACTGTTCCATATAATGACCGCAGTCTTCTTAAGGCAAGATTAGATCAAGACAACAATTATCAAGACAATACAAAGGGCAACCGCCGCACCGCCAATATAATGCTGTATTTTACCGGTTTGCAAAGTACGCAGTTCATCACCGCCCTTGACAACCCCTTTGGCCGATCCGTCCAGCACCCAGTCAATGCCTTCCCAGTCGAACCAGGACAAAGCCCGGGCGACCGCCAAAGTAAAGCGATATCCTACGGTCCGGTACACTTCGCCAACCCAGTCATTGGCGGCGCCAATGGGCTTGGACGCCACCCACATGAACACCCGCGCACCCTTGCGGTAAAACCAGTCCAGGTCAAGGTTGCTCTTGGGCTCCGGTTTCAGCTTCTTGACCATCAGGTAAAAACCCAGACCGGTAAAGCCCAGCAGCTGGAAGGTCTCGGACAGGTGGTAAGAGGTATAAGGATGCCAGGTAACCGGATACGGCAGCATTTTGTAGAGATATTCCGGGTAGATGCCAAGGAAGATGCACATGAAAGCGGCGATAAACATCCCCAGCTGCATGTTCCAGTATGATTCCTTCGCTTTCACCCCGGAATCATTGCCAAACCAGATGAAGTAAGGAAGCTTGATGCCAACCGAGAGAAAGGTACCGACGGCGGCCAGGCTCAGCATCAGCATAATGAACACCCGGTGGTCCACTCCGGCGGCGGCGATAATCATCGACTTGCTGATGAAGCCGCTGGTCAGCGGGAAACCCGAGATGGCAATGCCGCCGATAACCGTGAACACCAGGCTCCAGGGCATGTATTTGTACAAACCACCCAATTCGTTCAGCTTGGACTTCCCGGTCATCTCGAGGACGGAACCAACTCCCATGAACAAAAGGGCCTTGTAAAGGATGTGGGCGTAGGCGTGGGCGCAGGCACCATTGACCGCCATGGCCGTTCCGATTCCTACTCCGCAGACCATGTACCCGACCTGGCTGACAATATGGTAGGCGAGGATCCGGCGGGCGTCATTTTCAATCACCGCGTAGGCAACCCCGTAAACGGTCATAATCGCCCCAAGGATCGCCAGGGCGGTAAAGCCGGGGAAACCCCTGGCCAGAACATAAACGGCCGTCTTGGTGGTAAAGGCGCACATGTAGACGGCGCCGGTAACCGTGGCCTCGGGATAGGCGTCCGGCAGCCAGGCATGAATGGGAGGCACCGCGGCATTGAGCATGAAGCCGATCATGATCAGGTAGTCCGCCGTTGTCGCCCCATCCACGGCAATGCGGGTAAAAGTCAGATCGTGAATATTCTGGTAGCGCAGAAAGATGCCGGCCAGCAGGATCAATCCGCCGGTGGTATGAACCAGGAGGTACCGGTATCCAGCCTCGATCGAACGTTTCCTTTTGCGATACCAGACCAGGAAAACGGAAGCAAAGGCCATCAATTCCCAGAAGATAAACAGGGTCAGGTAATCGCCCGCCAGGGTGGTGCCCAGCGAACCGGCCACGTAGAGAAACGCCGCCATATGCTGGCCGCTTTCCTTGACGTGCAGGCCATAAATGCTGCCGATCAGGGCCATCAGGGTGAAAACATGCAGAAAAACATAGGTAAGCTTGTCAACCCGGCCGAAGGTCAGCTCAAAACCCATGAAATGGCAGACGCCGAAGCTGGCCGGCAAATGGTGAATCTGGTAGAAGGCCAGCAGGGGAACAACCAGCAGCAAAACCTTCTGCAGCTTCAGCCGGTTGGCAAAAGGCAACAGCACCGCCCCGATGAGAAAATAGGTAGCCGGATGCATGAAAATGGTATTACTCATCATAGTAATCTTCACCCTTCATCAACCAGACATGGGACAAACCTTTGAACACCACAATCATTCCCAGGCAGCCAAAGATGCCGAACAGGGTCCAGAAGCCGATAATATGATCACCCCAGAAATGGGCATGATGGCGCTCGGCAAAGAAATCAAAAACCAGGGTAAAAGCCAGATAGGCGAAAAATATCCATTTGAGCGCCACGGAGTGGTCCCGCAGGTAGCCAAACAATTGTGCTATCATGTTCCCACCATTATATGAATAATTTTCAGAAACAGATCAGGATAAATGCCAAACAATACCGAGAGGATGGAGGTGATGCACAAAGGTATTACCATCAAGAGAATCAGCGGCGAAGATTCCAGCGACCCGGTTTTGCCGGCATCTTCCGGCAGCGGCTGGCCATAAAAAGACTGGAGGAAGACCGGCACGAAATACCCGGCATTCAGCAGGCTGCTGGCCAAGAGCACCACCAGCAGGATAATATTGTGCATATCCATGGCCCCCAGGGCCAGGAACCATTTGCTCACGAAGCCGCTGACCGGAGGCGCCCCGATCATACTCAACGAGGCAACCCCAAAAGCCAGCATGGTCAAGGGCATCCGGTAGCCAAGACCGCCCATTTCCTTGATATCCTTCTTCCCGGAAGCAACAAAGATGGCCCCGGCGCAGAAAAAGAGGGTAATCTTGGAAAAGGCGTGGTTGACGATATGAATGAGCCCGCCGGTCACCCCGTTCGCCGTCAACATGGCCACCCCCAGAACGATGTAAGAAAGCTGGCTGATGGTTGAATAGGCCAGACGGGCCTTGAGATTGGTCTTCGTCAAGGCAACGACCGAGGCGGTAATGATGGTAAAGGAAACAAAATAAGCGGTAAAGATGCCCAGGTGGAACTGGTGCAGCAACTGAGTCCCGAACACGGAGAGCATCACCCGGCAGATGGAAAAAACGCCGATTTTGACCACTACCACTGCATGCAGCAGGGCGCTGACCGGGGTGGGAGCCACCATGGCCGAAGGCAGCCAGTTGTGCAGCGGCATGATCCCGGCCTTGGCAAAACCGAACAGGCACATAAGGTAGGAAATTGTCACCAGCCAGCGGTTGGCGTCATGGGGAAAAATCCCGTGGACGATATCGGCAGTGGCAAAATCCAGGGTCCCGCACTGGATGTAAATCAAAACCATCGCCGGCAGCAGGAAGGCCTTGGAAGTGAACATCAGATAGGTGATATACTTCTTGGCCCCTTCGTAACCTTCTTCATCCTGGTGATGGGCAACCAGCGGGTAGGTAAAGATTGAAACAATCTCATAGAAAAGATAGAGAGTAAAGAGATTGCCGGCAAAGGCCCCGCCCATGGCCCCGCCAACGGCCACCGCGTAGCAGAAGTAAAAACGGGTCTGGGCGTGTTCCTTGAGTCCCCGCATGTAGCCAACGCAGTAAAAACCGGCCATAATCCAGAGGAACGAGGCCGTTCCCGCGAACAGGATGCCCAGACCGTCCAGATGGAATTTTACCGATATCCCCGGGTACAGGGTGAAGAGGGTATATTCGTAGGCCCCGCCAGCCAGAATATGGGGAACCAGGTTAACCACCGACAGGAAGGTCAGCACCGCCCCGATAATCGACCAGGCCTCCCGCAGGTTGGGCTTTTTCCCCGATGCCATGATGAGCAGTGCGGCCACCATCGGGATGGCCGTGGTCAGCAGAATTTTACTGGTGATGATCGTTTCCATACCTTTTCCTG
>JAOZRP010000264.1 GCA_029940125.1 bacterium | reverse complement strand
TATTAACAACAGTTTGCCGGCCGGTCGTTGAACTGCCGGCAGCCACTGGATTATCATGACGTTTTCCCTTTATTCTTTCCTGCTCGCCGGCGCCCTGCTCTGCTACACCCTGGGCATGCTGGCCGGTTTTGTCCAGATCTACCGCACTTCCCCGAAAACCAGCACGGCGGAAAACTGGCTGATCACCTGCGGCTTCATCCTCCACCTGGCCGCCTTCGGCTGGCGCTTCTGGGAAAGCCGGGCCTTCCCGGTCACCAACCTCCATGAATCGCTCTCCTGCTTTTCCCTGTTTTTGGCCGGGGTCTACCTGTGGATTTCCCGGACCGCCAAAGTTTCCATTCTCGGCTCCTTCATCAACCCGTTGACCACCATCGTTATGGTCTGGAGCCTGCTGATCATCCAGCCGGTCCAGCCCCACCCGCCCTCGCTGCAAAGCTTCTGGCTGCCGGTCCACGTCATCTTCAGCTTCGCCGGCAACGCCCTGCTGGCCATGACCTGCGGCCTGGGCATCATGTACCTGATCCAGGAGCACCTGATTAAAACCAAGCGCATCGGCAGGCTGTTCAAGCGCCTGCCGTCGCTGAACCAACTGGACCAGCTCAGCTATACCTGCCTGAGCGTCGGCTTCCCCTTTCTCACCCTGGGAATCATTACCGGCTCCATCTGGGCCTCGCTGGCCTGGGGTTCCTACTGGAGCTGGGACCCGAAGGAAACCTGGTCCCTGATCACCTGGTTTCTCTATGCCGCCCTCCTGCACGGCCGCCTGAACTCCGGCTGGCGGGGAAAGAAAGCCGCCATCCTTTCCATCATCGGGTTTGTGGCCATCATGTTCACCTTTCTCGGCGTCAACCTGCTCCTGTCCGGGCTGCACGCCTACACGGCCCGTTGAGGTTCTACAGTGAATATTATCACGCTGGGAGTCAACCATAAAACCGCGCCGGTGGAAATCCGGGAATGCCTGGCCTTTGCCGACGGCGCCATCCCCCAGGCCCTGCAGCTGTTGAAAGAGGACGTGGGCCTGCAGGAAAGGATGATTCTCTCCACCTGCAACCGGGTGGAAATTTACGGCACCTGTGAGGATGCCGAAGCCGCCAGGGACAGGCTGGTGGAATTCATCGGCTCGTTCCAGTCCCTGCCGGCGGCCCGCTTCGCCGACAACCTCTATTTTTACCGCGACCAGGAGGCCGTCCGGCACGTTTTCCGGGTTGCCTCCAGCCTTGATTCCATGGTCATCGGCGAACCGCAGATTCTCGGCCAGCTGAAGGAGGCCTTCGCCCTGGCCTCGGAGCACAAAGCCACCGGGCTGATCCTCAACAAGTTCATGCACCGGGCTTTTTCGGTGGCCAAGGCGGTCCGCACCCGGACCAAGATCGCCAGCAGCGCCGTTTCGGTCAGCTTCGCCGCCGTGGAAATGGCCCGGAAAATTTTCGACGACCTGAGCGACAAAACCGTCATGCTGGTCGGGGCCGGGGAAATGTGCGAACTGGCGGCCCGGCACTTTGTCAACCAGGGGGTCAAAAAGGTCCTGGTCACCAACCGCACTTACCAGCGGGCCCGGCAGCTGGCGGAAGAGTTTGACGGCTCGGCGATCGAATTTAAGGATTTTCACAGCCAGCTCGACCGGATCGACATCCTGCTGAGCTCCACCGGCTCCCCTTCCTACCTGATCAAACCCGAGCACCTGGCCCCGGCGCTGAAAAAGCGCAAGCACCGGCCGATCTTTCTCATCGACATCGCCGTGCCCCGGGACGTTGACCCGGCGGTCAACAGCATGGACGGCATTTTCCTCTACGACGTGGACGACCTGCAGGACGTGGTGAGCGAAAACATCGACCATCGCAAGCAGGAGGCCGAACGGGCCGAAGCCCTGGTCGCCATTGAAGTGGAAAAATTCCTGCACTGGCTCGAATCCCTCCAGCTGACGCCGACCATCAAGGCCCTGCGTCACATGGCGGAGGAAATCAGTCGACGGGAACTGGAAAAAACCCTGGCCGGCTTCCCGGACCTGTCGAAAAAACAGCAAAAGAAACTGGAGGCCATGGCCAGGGCGATTGTCAACAAGCTCCTGCACCAGCCCATCACCTATATCAAGGAACGCGCTGAATACGGCGAGCAGCTGCCGGTGGAAATCATCCGGCAGATGTACAAGCTCAACGAAGACGGCCACTGCGAAGAGGATGAATCTTGATGAAAAAGAAAAAACTGACTATTGGCTCCCGGGGCAGCGCCCTGGCCCGCTGGCAGGCGGAGTGGGTGCAGTCCCGGCTGACCGCCCAGTACCCCGACCTGGAGGTGTCCATCACCCTGATCAAGACCAAGGGCGACAAAATCATCGACGTACCGCTGGCCAAGGTCGGCGGCAAGGGACTGTTCGTCAAAGAAATTGAGGACGCCCTCCTGAACGGCTCCATCGACCTGGCGGTTCACAGCATGAAGGACGTGCCCACCGAGCTGCCCCCGGGCCTGGGCATCGCCGTCACCCCCGAGCGGGAAGATCCCCGGGATGCTTTTTTCTCTTACCGGAACGTCCCGCTGGCGGAGCTGCCGGCCGGGGCGGTGATCGGCACCAGCAGCCTGCGGCGGCGCTCTCAGATTGCCTATCACTTCCCCAAACTGCAGCTTAAAGACCTGCGGGGCAATGTCGATACCAGGCTGAAAAAACTGGCCAACCACGACTACGACGGCATCATCCTCGCCTATGCCGGGGTCAAACGGCTGGGTCTGGAAGACCGGGTCACCGAGGTTCTCCCCGTCGAACTCAGCCTGCCGGCCATCGCCCAGGGCGCCCTGGGGCTGGAAATCCGCCTGGACGACCGGGAAACCGACGATTTCATCCGTTTTCTCCATCACCATGAAACCAGCCTGGCGGTCACCGCTGAACGGGCTTTTCTGCGCACCCTGGAGGGCGGCTGCCAGGTACCCATTGCCGCCCACGCCGTCGTCAGCGGCAGCCGGGTGTCGCTCACCGGCCTGGTGGCCCGGGTGGACGGCAGCACCATCATCAAGGAAACCATGGCGACGGACGATGACCCCGATCGCCTGGGCGTCGCCCTGGCCGAAAATCTGCTGGACCGGGGAGCCAGGGAAATTCTGCAGGAATGCTATGAGCAGGAAAACCAGTAACCGCGTCCTGAACGGCAAGCATGTCCTGGTCACCCGGCCTGAAAACCAGGCGGAAGGCTTCGCCTCCCGGCTGCGCCGCGAGGGGGCCGTTCCCGTGCTCCTGCCCACCATCGCCACCATCGCTCCCGACTCCTGGGCAGCGGTGGATGCAGCCATCGATTCCCTGACCGACTACGACTGGATAATTTTCACCAGCGTCAACGGGGTCCGCTTTTTCTGCCACCGCCTGGAAGAGCTGGGGCACTCCCTTTCCCGGCTGCCCCGGCAGGGCATCATCAGCGTCGGCCCCAAAACCGCCGCCGCCCTGGAAAAGCTGGGGGTAAAAAGCAGGATCACGGCGGAGAAATTCCAGGGCGAAGGCATCCTGCAGGCCCTGGCCGACACCGACGTTGCCGGCCGGCGCTTTCTTCTTCCCCGGGCCCTGAAAGCCCGCGAGATTCTGCCGGAAACCCTGCGCCGCCGCGGGGCGACGGTGGACGTGGTAACCACATACCAGACGATTTTTCCGCCGGCGTCAGCGGCAAAAGTCAATAAATTATTTACGAACGGGCAAAAGCTTGATATTCTGACTTTCACCAGTTCGTCCTCGGTCAGCAACCTGGTCGAGCAGGTCCGGGAGCCGCGGGCGGCCGAGCGCCTGCGCCAGCTGCCGACGGCCTGCATCGGCCCGATAACCGCGGCCACCGCCCGCCGTCTCGGCCTCAACGTCCAGGTTGAAGCCGACCGGTACACGGTCGAGGACCTGATCGAAGCGATAAAGGAATGG
>JAOZRP010000263.1 GCA_029940125.1 bacterium | reverse complement strand
ACAGCACCGGCTGCCGACTTTAGAACAACGCAAAAAACATACCGGACACTGCTGACTATTTCTTGTTTTTTTAACAGCCTTTCAGGGATAAGGCACTAGCAGCTCCATTCTGGTTTCAGCGGCCCTCAATCAGACGCTCAATCTCCTCCGGCGTCGGCATGTCATCCCGGTACCCGGCCCGGTACTGATACAAGCTCCAGAGGTAGAGATTCTGCCGTTCATTGACCCGGACAATTTCGTCAATGGTTTGCTGGTCGCCGACAAACTGCCCCAGCAGGTTGACGATGTCGCGGAAAGTCGTTGGCTGCTTCTCCTTGCCCTTAACTTTTCGCGGCCGGGGATAGATGTGTTCCGGATCAGGGTTGCCGGTCAGATCCAACCGGGCATAGGGCCTCCTGGCCATGACCGGCCAGGCCCGTGATTCAACCATCATCCGGGAGAGCCGGATGGGGAGGTTGTCGGTCTTCATCCCCTGACCGGTGGGACAGGGCGAGAAGAATTCCACCAGCGACGGCCCCTTGTAGGCGATGGCTTCCGAAAGGATGCGCATGGCATGGAGGGGATTGGACAGGGACAGGCGGGCCACGTACACCCCGGGGATGGCCATCGCCTGGTTGACGATCACCCGGTGAAAATCCTCCTTCCCCTGCAGTTCCATCCCGTAAGGGGAGGTGGTTCGGTTGGAGCCGAAGCGGCTGGCGCCCGACTTCTGGAAGCCGGTGTTCATGTAGGCTTCGTTGTTGTAAATGATCCAGGTGATGTCCTGGTTTTCACCCAGGGCGAAATTCAGGCCCTGATTGCCGATGTCATAAAAAGCCCCGTCGCCGCCGAAAACGATGACCTTGGTCAGTTTGTCCAGGTAGAAATTCCTGAAGGCGTTGAACAGCGACACCCGGGCGCCGAGCCCGGCGGCGCTGGCGGTGCCGAAGCCGTAGTGGCCGGCCGGGTAGATCCTGGCGTTATAGGGATTGCCGAGGCAGGACACCTCGGCGCAGCCGGTGGCGTTGACCGTGTACAGGTTGAAGCCGTGGTCGATCATGTGCTGCAGGCCGCGGCCATGTTCCCGGGTCATCAATGCCGGCAGGGAGCGGTAAAAGTCGGCAATAAAGCGGGGCTGGCGCCGAACCATTTCCGCCGCCGTGAACACCAGGTTTTCGATGATCCCTTCGCCGCAGCCGGGGCAGAGGGTGTGCCCGCCGGGCAAAAATTTCTGGCCGGAATAGAGCAGCATCATCTGCTGCAGGTAGCGGCCCTCCTTGACATAGGGAGCCACTGTTTCACTGACATCCTGTTCAAAAACTTCCGGCGGCAGGAAGCGCTGGTCGCCGTCCGCCCGCACCCTGGACTTCTCCACCAGGCTGAAGGCCCCCGCCTTGCAGACCTCGGCACAGGCGCCGCAGCCCTTGCAATACTGGGGAATAACGTTGATATTGAAATAACTTTCCTTGAAAACCGCGTCCCGGTAGCCGGTAAACTTGCTCAAATCCAGGGGGCGGAAAAGTTTTCGCGCCGGTTCGACCAGGCTTTCATATTCACGTTCATAGACCACCGTCACCCGCAGGGCGTTGTCGGGACAGGCGGAAATGCACAAACCGCAGGCAACGCACTTCCCGGGGTCAAAAACCGGCAGGACGGTGCCAATCAGGCTGGCATCGTTAAAAGCCGAGGTGCCGGCCGGAACGATATTGTAAAACTCGTCCCAGGGAATATCTTCCCCCCGGTGCAAGGGCTCCAGAACTTTTTCGATAAACAGAGGACGGTATTTCTCTCCCAGGACCGACGGAAACGTCAGGGTGGCGTTTTCATCGGTTTCCAGGTAGCCCCGGGGCTCGGGGTTGTAATAGATTTCCCTGGCTTTCGGGGGCTTGGTTTTTTCAACAGCGTTTTTCCCGCCGTTTCCCGCTTGGCTGGCAGCGGCTTCCAGCTGGTAGGGTACTTCGAGAAGTTCGAGATTGACATCCACCAGTCCGGCCTTGGCCCCGGAGAATTTCCCGGCCAGCTCCTGGCGGAAAGCCTCACGGAAGTCGTCCGGGGGCAGCAGCTCGATAATGCGGTTGATGGCTCCCAGGATCGGCGTGCCGGGCAGATTTCTTTTCAACTGCTGCTGCGCCGCTCCGCTGGCATCCAGCAGCACCAGATTGAAAGTCCCCCCGGCCAGCAGTTCCCTCACCTCGGGAACCGCTTTTTCAAGCAGCTCCTCCCGGCTGTTGACCGTGTTGACCACCAGGTAGCCCCCGGGACGGATGCCGCGAATAAATTTCAGCAGGCTGTTGTCAAGCAGGTATTTGTCATTAAAAATTGCCAGGGTCTCCACCCGGCTGACATCGGCACAGATGCGAATGGGTTCCGACGACACCCGGGCATTCATGACTACCATGCCCCCCTTGCGGGAAGCGCCGTACTTGGCGCTGGTCTGCACGTACTTTCCCGCCTTGGCAATGATCTTGGCCAGGGTTTCCTGGGCTGTCTTCACCCCCTCGGCCCCGACGCCGATAAAGGTGATGCCCACTTCCTTTTCCTGGTAGTCTTCATGAACCACCCGGGGCAGGATCGACGGTCCTTTGATTCCCACCCCGAAAATGCCCTGGGGACGCTCGGCCAGCATGTTTTCAATGACGGCGAAGCTGTCCTCGATACTGAAATCCTGGCTGCCAAGGCCGTAGATCCCGGAAGTAATCACCGGGTGGAAGCTGCGTCCGGTCCGCTCATTGTAGGCCGCGTGCTTCACGTCGCGCAGCAGGTAGCGCTCGTTGGCCAGGGCGGTCTTTTCCATCACCGTCACCACTTTCGCGTTCTGGATCCCCCGGGCAAGCTCTTCCGTGCAGACCGGGTAGAAGAGGACAGGGCGCAGCAGGCCGATGGAAACCCCCTTGGCACGGTAGTAGTCTACCGCCTCCTTCAGGGTTCCGGCCGCCGCCCCCAGGCAGACGATAACGTACTCCGACTCGGCCGCGTAATAGTCCTCGACCACGTCGAGCGAGGTCCCCAGGAGGGCATTCATCACTTCCATGGCGGCCTTGACGTATTTCTTGGCATTGAGCAGGGCCAGGTCCTGTTTCATCTGGGTAGGCATGGTCACCCCGATGTCGGTAAAGGTGCCCATCAGCACCGGGTGATCGAAATCCGGCTGAAAAAGACGGTTGGGCTCGCCGAGGAAATACTTCAGGAAGGCATCGGAAAGCATGGAGATGTTCTCGATGCTGTGGCTTTTCTGGAACCCCTCGCCGGCAACGATGGCCGGCAGCATCAGCTGGCGCTGCTCGATGGCCTTGAAAGCCAGGGGAATGAGGTAGTGAAGTTCCTGGTTGTTGGCGCTCATGAACTGCAGCCAGCCGGCGCCGCGGGCAGCGTAGAGGTCGGCATGACCGTTGTGGATGCTCAAGCCGCCCTTGTTCAGCTCCCGGGTCTGCATGGTCATGAGCACCGGCAGCCGCTTGCCAGCCACCGAATACATGTTTTTGTACTTGTAGGTCAGCCCCTGGGAAGAGGTGTTGTCGGCGTAGCGCCCGCCCTGGGAAGCCGCTCCTTCCAGGAAAGCCATGGCTCCCAGTTCGCTTTCAGGCTGGAAGTAAAAAATCCGCTCGCCAAAAACGTTGGTAAAACCATCGGCGTAGGCCTTGGCCATGCCCTCGGCAATCGGAGTCGAGGGGGTAATGGGGTAGCCCACCAGGCCGGTGACAATGCGCTTCAAGACGTTGACCGCGACGCTGTTGCCGTCGCCGATCAGCTTTTCCTGCCTGCCGATCAGGGAGAATTCATCCCCGGCCTGGGCCTTAATATCTGCAACGTAGCGTTCCCGGTCGAACAACCGGGCGCCATTGAAATTCACCTCGAAATCCTGCTTGAAATCAACTTCCCGACATTTCAGGGCCATCATGCTTCTTCCTCCTT
>JAOZRP010000262.1 GCA_029940125.1 bacterium | reverse complement strand
TTAAAAACCAAAAATAAAAATAGGAGTGGAATGGCCAGGAAAAAGAAAAAAAGCCGGGCTAGGTCCAAACCACCGGAAGAACAGCTGACGATTGAGCAACTGGAAGCCCGGGCAGCGGAGAATCTTGAGGCTGGCAACCCGCGTCAGGCGGTCAAAGACGCCCGGAAATTGTGCGGTCATGACCGGGAGCGCTACGAATCCCTCCTTCGCCGGGCCGGCGTTGCCCTGGTGGACTCCCTGCTGCTCAACGGCAAGGTGTCCCAGGCCCGGACGGTCTTCGCCTCGCTTGGGAACCTGCCGCCGACGCCGGAATGTGATGCCTTGACCGTGCGCCTGGCCCGGGAAACCGGTGATTTTGCCGCCGCTGCTGAAGCCGCCGCCCGCCTGCTCACCACCGCCGCATCGGACGATGGCGGTGACAGTGACGGTGACGACCGAAGCCCGCTGTTGCCAGCCGATGTGCTGGTGTTGTCTTTTGCCGAATTTCCCCCATCACAGGCCGCCGCGCATCCCGTCCCGGCCGCCGAGTTGCGCCAGGTTCACCGGGCCCTGGCGCTGATCTGCGAGCAGTCTTACGATGAAGCCCTGGCCGCGGTCCGTGGCTTGGGGCGTCACTCTCCTTTTGCCCACTGGCGTCTGTTTGTCAAGGGGTTGGCGGCCTTTTACCGGGGCGAGGACGACAAGGCCCGCCAGGCGTTCGAGCGCCTGCCGGAGATGGGTTCCTGGCTGGCTGACGCGGCATCTCCCTTTCTGCTGTTGCTGCTGCCGGTTGACGACGCTCACTGCCGGCAACTGGCCAAGGATGAAGAACGGCTGCGGGCTGCCTGTCGGCTGGCCGGCCGCTCGGAACTGGCTGAGGTGCTGCCCCGGGCAAACTATCTCTGGATGACCGGCCGCTACCGGGATTCCTTCCGCTTTTTGCGCCGCTCCCGAATCGGTTTTCCGGCCGAGACCCCGGACGTTATCGGTTCCCTGACCCGCTTTTATTACAACGCCGCTTTCCTCCTGGAAGATGAAGCGGGGGAGCGCTACGTCGATTTTCTGTTTGAGGAAGCTGAGAAATCCCGGGGGAAAAACCCGACGCTGATGCTGCGGGGAATCCGGCTGGTTGCCCTCTTCTCGGAAGGTTTCGACGGGGAGGAAGAGGCGGTTTTTTCCATCTGGCAGGATTTTTTGTTTTGTTATCAGACATCCTGTGGCCGGAATCCGCGACTTGCCAGCCTGGTTTACGCCCACGTTGGAGAGCTGTTCGCCCGGACGGAAGAGGCACAAACGGGAATAAATCCCTTTCTTTTGTTGGGCTTGCCGGATCCTGTCGGGGAGCAGAGGTATATTCTCAATCCGGAAATGGCCGAAAAATGCTTTCAGAGCGCGGTGAAAGAGGACGAGTGGAACCGGCTGGCCTGGTTGTCCCTGCTTAATTTATATGATCAGGCCGGATGGAAATCCAAGCGGAACCGACTGCTGGATGAGATTGTCAAGCGTTTTCCCGATGACAAGGCCGTCCTGGTCAGGGCCGGAGCCGGATGTTGTGACCGCGGGGCCTGGGACAAAGGCCGTAAATATTACAGGCGCGCCCTGGACCTGGATCAGCGGGACCGCGCCCTGCAGGAGCGTTTTATTCTGGCCGTGACCAGGCTGGCCTTGAAACAGGCGGTCAACGGACGGTTGAAACGTTGTTTTTCCCTGCTGGACGAGGTGCTGGCGATCGCCCGGCCGGAAATGGATCACTTCAATCTCGGCAGTTCCTATTTGCTGGGGCGCTGGTCGGTTTTTTTCCTGCTGGCGGCTGAAAACGACCACGCCTGGGACTGTTTCGAGCAGGCCCTGAAACAGGCGCCGAACGAGCCCAAGTTCCTCTATTTTTTCTGGCTGTACGCCCTGGGCCGGGGAATCGATCCCCGTTCGCTGGGCCGGTTGGAAAAGTCCCTGAAGAAAATGTTCAGAAGTGCCGATATTGCCGCCGCCCTGGAACTCCTGGAGGTGTTCGAGTACTGTCTCCTGCTGGTGGAGGGACGGGACGAGGATGACGGTTTTATGCCGCTGCTGGAAAAAGAAGAAAAAAAACTGCGGCGGCTGCTGACCAGGGTGGTGCGCCGGGCCGATACCGATCAGGTGGTCAGGGTGGCGGAATACGCCGTTGACGACGCCGTTACCGGCCGGGGCCTGTTCCGTGCCTGCCTGCGGCGTTTGCGCTCCCTCGATTCACGGTCGCCTTACTATCTTTTTTACGCCAGTGTTGCCGAAGTCGCGAAGAAAAAAATTCCCTATAACGAGGATATTGATTCGCTGCGGCACATTCTCTCCCTGGCGGAGGAAACCCGGGACCAGGTGTTCATTGCCAGGGTTAAAAAACATCTTGAGCAGATGGAGGCCGTTGTCGCCCTGGTTGAGGAAATAAAAAGCCATGGGGACGGGTTGACGGATTTCAACCATCTGATGGACGATTTTGTCGATGATCATGAGGGGGAAAGCGACGACTGGGAGCCGGACTTTCCCCCGCCGCCGGGAGCCGTTCAGGTGCCGCCGTCGTGGTTGGATTCCCATCGTTTTGGATCGGGTCGGTCACCGGATAAATCGGATAGACCGAATAAAGAGGTTCCCCCGCCGCCGGAAACTCCCAGCCTGCTGGATCTGCTTGACGATTGATGTCCCTATTGTCGGAGGAATACCATGACCCCTTATGAAATCCTGGCCGTTGATCCTCAACAAGCCGACGACCAGATCGTGCGGCGGGCCTACCTGGAACTGGTGCGCCGCTATCCGCCGGATCGTTTCCCGGATCGTTTCCAGGCGATTCACGCCGCCTATGAACAGTTGAAGGATGAGCGAAGCCGACTGGAGTATTATCTGTTTGATCGTCATCCGGGCATCTCCCTGCCCTTCGAGGTGCTGCGGGAGGAAAGGGGAGATGCCGGTGAGCAGTCCCGGAAGCCGCCGGATTTTAACCACTTACAGAGGTATTTGCGCCAATGGATGAGCCGATGAGTTATGACGGTGGAGACGGAGAGTGGCATCCGGTTGTTCCCGGGGCGGAGGCGGTTTCGCGGCCGGCCGGCGGCCTTCCCCGGGACGGTGAGACGGAATCCCGGACGCCGGACTGGCGGCGGTTGATTGAGGATCGCTGTCGCTCCTGGCTGGATTCCCTGGAGGGAGAATTGCCCTTGGGGGCCGGGATGGGGCGGGAGCCGGAACCAAAAGCGGAACAGGAAAGCCCGGATATGTATTCTTTTTATGCCGAGCTGTGTGCCGTGCGCCATGAGTTTCGCAAACAGTCCCGGAGGACGACCGACAGCCTGTCCCGCTTTGGCGGCATCTTGGATGAATTTGAGGGGGTCTTCGAGCGGTTGCTGGCCAGGCTTGAGCAGGCTGACGAATTGGAGCGGCAGGCGGTGGACCTGGAGGCGAAGCGGGCCATGTTTCTGCCCCTGGTGGATGTCTATGACCGCCTGCGACGGTTGGAAAAACATCTGGACGATCCGCCCCCGGCGGGCCTTTTTGGCGGTCGGCGACGGCGGGCCTGGGAGAGGGCCAGGGAAGGAATGGCCATTCTTCGGGAGCATTTTGCCGCCCTGCTGCGGGATGCCGGCGTGGAGGAACTGGTTTCCGTCGACCAGACCTTTGATCCCCGTTCCATGAAGGTGGTGGAGGTGGAGGAAACGGATGCGGTTCCGGAAGGCGTGGTGCTGGAGGAACTGGCGGCCGGCTACCTGTATCGGGGGCGGGTGCTGCGGCTGGCGGAGGTGAAGGTTGCCAGAAAAAAGGCCGGAACATCCTGATACCCTTACAAGCTTTCACCCTTCGGGTGTTGGCTTCATGAATGTAAAGCCTTGATTTTTCAAGGCTAAACGCTAATGGCTAACGGCTGATTGCTCAACTTGGGGAAGAGATAAGAGAAGACAAGGG
>JAOZRP010000261.1 GCA_029940125.1 bacterium | reverse complement strand
TGCCGGAACATCCTGATACCCTGATTTGGGTTGCGGGCGTTAAGCCCGCCTTGGTGCAATGATTACAAGATTTTTACTATTATAAACTATTACCCGTCGGGTATTAATTGCTCATAAACGTCATGTATTGATTTTTTTAGCTAAATGCTAACAGCTAACTGCTTAAGTAAAGTTGTCGCAAACCGCAACGCTAAAAAAGATATTTCAGGGATATGGTTGCTGTTCCCATGTAGACCAGGATGCCGATGATGTCGTTGCTGGTGGTGACGAAGGGCCCTGAGGCAATGGCCGGGTCGATTTTCAGCCGCTGAAAAATCGTCGGCACCAAAGCGCCCATGGCCGCGGCGATGGTCATGGAAGCGGACATGGCAATGGCGACCACCACGCCGATCATGGCTTCATGGTGCCAGGCCAGGGCGATGAGGCCCACCACCAGGCCGCAGATGATGCCCATGGCGATGCCAATCCGGGCTTCCCGCCAGATGCTCTTCCTAGTATTTTCAAGGGTGATGCGTCCGGTGGCCAGGCCCCGGACGGTAATCGATGACGACTGGGTGCCGACATTTCCTCCCATGCCGGTAATGACCGGGATGAAGGTTACCAGGGCCAGCACCTGGTTCAGGGTGGCCTTGAACAGCCACATCAGGTAGCCGGTGGCGATGCCGCCCAGCAGGTTGGTCAGCAGCCAGGGAAGCCGGATCTTGGCAATGTACCAGATGTTGTCGGCATAGACGATTTCCGTGGCGTCGGTGCCGACCATGCGGAAGATGTCTTCCGTGGCCTCCTCGCGGATGACGTCGATGACGTCATCGACGGTGACGATACCCACCAGCTTATTTTCATCATCGACGACCGGAATTGCCAGGATGTTGTATTTTTCCACCAGCTGGGCGACGATTTCCTGGTCGGTGTTGGTGTTGACCTTGACCATGTTGGTGTTCATGATCTGCCGCAGGGTGACCTCAGGCTGGGAGAGGATCAGCTTGCGCAGGGAAACGATGCCCACCAGGTGTCCCCACTTGTCGACCACGTAAATGTAGAAAACCGTTTCCGCCTCGTCGCCGCGCCGGCGGATGGCTTCCACTGCCTCGGCGATGTTGCAGTCTTCCGCCAGGGCGAAAAACTCGGTGGTCATGATCCCGCCGGCGGTGTCGTCGCCGTAGCTCAGCAGGGTTTCAATCTCCTGGGACTCCTCGAAGCCCAGTTTGTCCAGCAGTTTCTGGGAAATCTCTTCCGGCAGATGGGCGAGCAGGTCGGCCTTGTCGTCATCGGACATGGCTTTCAGAATGCGGACGGAGCGTTCTTCCGGCAGGCGGGTAATGATCTCGGAAGCCGGGGACACGTCCAGTTCGCTGAGGGTTTCCGCCGCTTTCTTGATATCCTCGATCCGGGAAAAGAGCAGGTACTGCTCCTCTTCGCTGAGGGAGCGCATCAGGTAGGCGATGTCGGCCGGGTACAGCTTGGCAATGATTTTGTTGATGTTGTACCAGGCCTCCCGGTGCAGAAGCTTCCGGATCGTTCCGACCATCATGTTGTGCCTGTGCGCGTTCTTGACCACCGGTGATAATTCCTCTGATTGTTTGAGTGATGGAGAATGAGGATGATAGACGCCTGTGTATAGCAGAAAGGTACCTGAAAAACAAGGAAAATAGGGGGATATGGGCACCGTGGGCTGGTTGGGAAAGTCGGTCGCCGGCGGTGCTTTTCCCCCGGTTTTACCCTGGCGGCCGGTGGAAAAAGGTGTTGACGGCCGGGGCAAAAGATGTTCTTTCTAATGCTGTTTATCTGGAAACGTTCATTATCACGATGAATGCTTTCAGCGATCAGTAGTCAGCTCTCAGCAACATCTTGAAAAGACAACTGGCTAAGCTGAGAGCTGAAGGCTGACTGTCGGCAGCCGTTCGGAGCCGCCGGTTTGCGGCTGGAAGCTGTTTTCTGTTTTTGCAAAACCTGAATTGTGGAGACTTGTCATGTCGTTTTTTGAAAAATCCTCCCGTCTGCTGGCTGGTGATGAGGCCCATATCTGGCACCCCTACGCGCCGGCGCCGTCCTCCATTGCTCCTCACCTGGTGGAATCGGCCCGGGGCACCCGGCTGCACCTGGCGGACGGCCGCGAGGTGATTGACGGGATGTCATCGTGGTGGGCGGTGATCCATGGCTACAACCACCCGGTGTTGAATCAGGCCGTCAGTGACCAGCTGGAAGCGATGGCCCACGTCATGTTTGGCGGCCTGACCCATGAGCCGGCTGTCCGTCTGGCTGAAAAGCTGGCGGCCATTACCCCGTCGGGACTGTCCCGGGTCTTTTTCTGCGATTCCGGGTCGGTGGCGGTGGAGGTGGCGATAAAAATGGCACTCCAGTACTGGATGTCCCGGGGGCGGGAGGGCAAAAAACGCCTGTTGACCATCCGCGGCGGCTATCACGGCGACACGTTTGGCGCCATGTCGGTCTGCGACCCGGTCAATGGCATGCACCACCTGTTCAGCGAGGTGCTGATGCCGCAGTTTTTCGCCGCGGCTCCCCGGTGCCGGGCCGATGCCGACTGGGACGGCCGCGACCTTGAGGAAATGGAAAACATCCTGGAAGCGCACAGCGATGAAATTGCCGCCCTGATCCTGGAGCCCATTGTCCAGGGAGCCGGCGGCATGCGTTTTTACTGCCCGGAGTTTCTGCGGCAGGTCCGGTCTTTATGTGACGAGTATGACCTGCTGCTGATCGCCGACGAAATTGCCACCGGGTTCGGCCGCACCGGCCGGTTGTTTGCCTGTGAGCATGCCGGGATTTCGCCGGACATTCTTTGCCTTGGCAAGGCGATCACCGGCGGCTACCTGAGCTTTGCTGCCACCCTGACCACGGAAGCGATCAGTCAGGTGATTTCGACCAGGGGCCTGAAAATGCTGATGCACGGGCCGACCTTCATGGCCAATCCCCTGGCCTGTGCCGTGGCCCTGGCCAGCATAGATCTGCTGGAGTCGTATCCGTGGAAGCAGCGGGTTGCCGCTATTGAGAATGGGCTGGAAAAAGGCTTGTTTCCCTGCCGGGAACTGGCCGGGGTCAAAGAGGTCCGGGTTTTGGGAGCGATCGGCGTCATTGAAACCCGGGAGCCGGTTCCGGTGCAGGAAGTCCAGGATCGCCTGCTGGCGCAGGGGGTCTGGCTGCGGCCTTTCGGCCGTTTGCTGTACACCATGCCTCCTTTTATCGCTTCTGACGGTGAGATTGAACAGATAACCAAGGCCATGTTCAGGGCTTTGTCTGCCTAGGCGGATACTCTTTTCTTTCCTTGATTTTTTCCCTTCAGACAACTAGGGGACCTTTACCTGCCGGTCGTAACTTTTTGTTGATTTGCTGCCTGATTTAGTATACACTCCGCCATCGTTTTGAAGACCTTGAAAGTTTTCCCCGGGTGTAAGGGTATCGTGTGGTTTGCACCCCGGGAAGGAGTTCACCCGCAGTTATCAGGATGAATGAGAGAAAGGGGATTACCATGTTGACGCAAGAGCAACTGGAGCATTTTAAACAGCTGCTGCTGGCCGAAAAAAAAGCTATTCTCGAAAAAGTTGATCAGCTGAAACGGGGAGACATCTATACCAACCGTGAGGATCTCCTGGACGAAGCCGATGCGGCTTCGGTGGAAGTGGATCATAATTTTCTTTTTCGTATCCGGGGGCGGGAAGCCCACCTGATTAAAAAGATTGACGAATCACTGGCGAAAATTGAAAATGGAACCTATGGCATCTGCGATGCCTGCGGCGAAGAGATTTCCTTGGGCCGTCTGGAAGCCCGGCCGGTGGCGCCTTTGTGCATCACCTGCAAGGAAGAGCAGGAAAAACTGGAAAAACGGCAGGGTAAATAGCGCCTTATCCCTGAAAGGCTGTTACAAAAAACAAGAAATTGTCGGGAATGCATTAAGGATGTTCGGGCTTGGCTCATAGC
>JAOZRP010000260.1 GCA_029940125.1 bacterium | reverse complement strand
AAGCCCGCCTTGGAAACTTGCGAACACCGCTGAAAAAAGTTCCATGAAACGCCTTGCACCTTTTACCTTTTTACCTTGGACCTTTCCCTATCACCGGCCGCAGCAGTGCTTGTATTTTCTGCCGCTGCCGCAGGGACAGGGATCATTGCGTCCGACTTTCTTCCCTTTGTTTTTCACCGGCTGCCTTTTGCCCGCTTCACTGACCCCTTCGCCGCGGCTCAAGACCATGTCCGTCTGCCTCCGGCTCTGCCGGTCAAGCTCGTCCACTTCTTCCTCCCGGCTCACCCGGATGTGACAGAGCTGGGTAACCGCGTCCTCCTTCATGCGGGCCAGCATGTCGACAAACATGTCAAAACCTTCCCGCTGGTATTCCCGCAAAGGATCCTTCTGGCCGTAGCCCCGCAGGCCGATTCCCTCCTTCAACTGGTCGATGTTGTAGAGGTGTTCCTTCCACAGGGTATCCAGGGTATGGAGCAGCACAATCTTTTCCAGCTGGCGCATGGTTTCGACGCCGATTTCCTGCTCCCGCTGTTCGTAGTGGCGGTGCAAACGTGGAAGGAAAAGATCCAGGAAGTCGTCCCGGGAAGACACCTCTTCAAGCATGGGGTCGGCGGCAAAGTCAAGGGTAAGACCAAAATGCTGGTTGAAGCCGGCGTTCAGGGCTTCGTGATCCCATTCCGACAGCAGCTCCTTCTCGTGAACCAGCTGCTCAACCATGTCGACGGCTACCTCGTCCAGGTACTCAAGAACCAGCTCATGCAGGTCATCCTGGCCCAGGATATCCCGGCGCAGGGCATAGATGGTCTCCCGCTGCTTGTTCATGACGTCGTCATATTCAAGCAGCTGCTTCCGAATGTCAAAGTTGTGGCCTTCCACCCGCCGCTGGGCGTTTTCGATGGCCTTGGAAATCATTCCGTGTTCGATCGGTTCGCCTTCCTCGATGCCCAGGGTATCCATGACCTTGGCAATCCGTTCGGAACCGAAGATGCGCATCAGGTCGTCATCAAGAGCCAGGTAAAACCGGGTGGATCCGGGATCTCCCTGGCGGCCGGAACGACCGCGGAGCTGGTTGTCAATGCGGCGGCTTTCGTGGCGTTCCGTCCCCAGGATATGCAGGCCGCCGGCAGCCAGAACTTCCTCCCGCTCGCGTTCGCACTGATCCTGGAGTTCCTTGAGCAGCTGCCGCTGTTCCTCTTCGCTCATATCCTCCTTGATTTTCTTCTTGGCCAGCATCTCGGCATTGCCGCCCAGGACGATATCCGTTCCCCGGCCGGCCATATTGGTGGCAATGGTAACCGCCCCCTTGCGGCCCGCCTGGGCAACAATCTCCGCTTCCTTTTCATGAAACTTGGCATTGAGCACTTCATGGCGAATGCCTCTCTTGGCCAGCATGCGGCTCAACTTCTCAGAATCATCAATGGAAATGGTTCCCACCAGCATTGGCTGGCCCTGCTGATGTCGCTCGACGATCTCCGCGATCACCGCCCGGTATTTTTCCTGCTTGGTCTTGTAAATGACATCGGGATGGTCAATCCGGATCATGGGCTTGTTGGTGGGAATAACCATGACATCAAGGTTGTAAATCTGCTTGAATTCCACCGCTTCGGTGTCGGCCGTCCCGGTCATGCCGGCAAGCTTGTTGTACATGCGGAAAAAGTTCTGGAAGGTAACCGAGGCCAGGGTCTGGTTTTCGCTTTCGATTTTCACCCCTTCCTTGGCTTCCAGGGCCTGGTGCAGACCGTCGCTGTAGCGCCTCCCGGGCATCAGGCGGCCGGTAAATTCATCGACAATCATCACCTGGTTGTCTTTCACCACGTAGTCCACGTCCCGCTTGAAGAGGACATGGGCCTTAAGCGCCTGGTTGACATGGTGCAGGGTCTCCATCTGGGAGGGTTCAAAAAGATTGTTGATTTTCAGCAGTTCTTCAATCTTGGCCACCCCTTTTTCGGTAAGGGCCACCGTCTTGGTCTTTTCCTCCACCTCGTAGTCGGTTTCCCGGTTCAGCCGCGGAATGACCTTGTCAATCAGGTAATACTTGTCCGTGCGGTCTTCGGTCGGCCCGGAAATAATCAGCGGCGTCCGGGCTTCGTCAATCAGGATGCTGTCCACCTCGTCAACGATGGCATAATTCAATTCCCGCTGGACGTAGTCCTCCAGCTGGAACTTCATGTTGTCACGGAGGTAGTCAAAACCAAACTCGTTGTTGGTCCCATAGGTAACATCGCTGCCATAGGCCTCCTGCCGCTCCCGGTCATCCATGCCATGCAGGATAACCCCTACGGATAGCCCCAGGAAACGATAAATGGTCCCCATCCACTCAGCGTCGCGGCGGGCCAGGTAGTCATTGACCGTCACCACATGAGCGCCCTTGCCTTCCAGGGCATTAAGATAGATCGGCATGGTCGCCACCAGGGTTTTACCTTCCCCGGTTTTCATCTCGGCAATCTTGCCCTGGTGCAGGACAATCCCACCCAGCAGCTGGACATCAAAGTGGCGCATGTTCAGGGTTCTGACCGAAGCTTCCCGCACCACGGCAAACGCTTCCGGCAGCAGGTCATCAAGGGTTCTGCCATTCTGCAGCTGCTGACGGAAGTCATTGGTTTTTGCCTTCAGCTGATCATCGGTAAGCTTCTGCATCTCCGGTTCCAGCTGGTTGATCTTCTGCACCAGCGGCTGCAGCCGCTTCAACTCCCGTTCATTCTTACTGCCAATAACTTTTTTTACGATACCAAACATATGAATATCCTTTTCAGGGGAAACGATCCATGCCGTCAGCGGCAGATGCCTCTACCTGCCGGGTTGTTTGAAAATCTGGAAATTTTCCCAAAAGGCAACAGAGGCAACAATCCCGCGGCTAAGGTGAAGAACACGCTGAGGGCAACAAGGAAGTACTGAGAAAAAGGGAGAAAAGCTTTCGTGGTCCCATCGACCACCTCTCGATTGGGAAGGGGTAGTTCAAGAAATAATGATCGCCGTTTATCCTCGTTCAATCAATGAAATACCGGCGCGGATCCACCGTATGCTTGTTGACTACAATTTCATAATGAAGATGGGGCCCGGTGCTGCGCCCGGTGTTCCCCAGGACGCCGATTTCCTGCCCCCTGATAACCTTGTCACCCACCTTAACCTCGATGCGATAGAGGTGGCCGTACTTGCTCTCCACTCCCATGCCGTGGTCGATGACAACCAGATTCCCATAGCCGCCGTTATGACCGGCAAACTTGACCCGGCCGTCAGCAGTCGCCACCACCGGGGTCCCTTTGCGGTTGACAATGTCAAGCCCGCGGTGAAATTCCCGTTTCCCGGTAAACGGCGAACGCCGATAGCCATACCCGGAACTGATCCAGCCGCGAACCGGCCGAATCGAAGGCGTAAAGTTAAGAATTGCTTTTTGCTCTTCCAGATAATCCTGCAGCAAGCGGCTTTGCTGCTGCTCATCAACCAGGCGCAGCTCCAACACCTGGAGATCCTGGTGCATTTTTTCAATAACCTGCTTGCGCGCCTCATCCAGGCTGTCGGTAGTCAGGGCGGCAACAGCGGGATCAGGACCGCCCACGCCCTGCCGGACGCTGGTTCCCGGATGAACGTTCAAATTAGCCAAAACCTTGATTCTGGCATTGCTTTCCTTTAACTCGGTAAGCTGGTCGGTAAGCTCATCAATGCGACGGGCAAAGAAATCAACCTGGGCCTTCATTTCCGCTTCCCGCTGCACAACCTTTTCGTAGCCATTGATGCTGTCCAGGTTGCCGAAATAAAGAAATATTGATACCACCGCGCCAACAAACAAGGCCAGGAGCGGAGGAATGGACAACAGGAACAAACGCCGCAGCCATTTTCTGGACAAGGCAATGCGCCAAGGGTGGCTACCGTCACGCAAAAGGATTAAGGTATATTTTTCAGTTTTGCTCATCTGAACTCAGAAAATCACAATGCAATTAG
>JAOZRP010000259.1 GCA_029940125.1 bacterium | reverse complement strand
GGTTGCGGGCGCCAAGCCCGCCTTGGTTGGTAATGAAATTAAAGTACAGTATGGGCGGCTTTTCGGCTGAATTTAAGCGGCAAAATGCCGCATGGAAAAAGCCACTCGTTCGGCTGGGTCGCGCCGGCCGCGGCTGATTTCTTCTTCAACGCGTCTCACCCTGCTTTCAAGGCCGTAGTTGTTGGCCACCTGGATGGCCAGCCCCGGACGGGCATTGAGCTCGAGAATCAGCGGCCCTTTTTCCTTGTCAAGGACAATGTCGGCTCCCAGGTAGCCCAGTTCGGTTATTTCGTAGGATCGTGAGGCCAGTTCAAGAAAAACCGGCCAGTCCGGGACTTCCAGTTCCTTGAGATTGCGGCCGGTGTCCGGGTGAATTTCCAGCGGTCGGCCGAACTGGACAGCATTCAGGGCCTTGCCGCTGCCAATGTCAATGCCAACGCCGACCGCCCCCTGGTGAAGGTTGGCCTTGCCGTCGGAGTCGCTGGTCGAAAGCCGGGTCATGGCCATTACCGGGTAGCCTTTGTACACGATGATCCTGATGTCCGGCACCCCTTCGAAGCTGAAGCCGTCAAAAACGTCGGAGAAGTTGACCAGTTCCTCGATCATGGCGACGTCGGGCTTGCCGCCCAGACTGAAAAGACCGCTCAAAATATTAGAGGCGTGGCGCCTGAGGGCCTGGTTGTTGACCCGGCTGCCGCTGGGCTTGAGATATTCCTGCCCGTCGCGGCCGGTGATGACGAGAATGCCCTTGCCGCCGCTGCCCTTGGAAGGCTTGATGACGAAGGCCTGTTCCTCGGCAAGAAAATCGGCCAGCTGTCGGGTGTGGTTCTGGTAGCGGGCGACGCCGATCAAGCGGGGCACGGCGATGCCGGCCTGCTGGGCCAGGATCTTGGTTTGCAGCTTGTCGTCAACCCGGGGATAGAATCTCCGTTTATTGTTCTGGCCGATGTAGATGACGTTGCGCTTGTTCATGCCGATGATGCCGCGCTGCCGCAGGCGTCCTGGACTCGTGATAAACATGGCAGTCCTCCTATTCCCGGCCCATTGGTTCAAACCGGCGCAGCTCGCTTAACCGGTAGCCGGAATAGGTGCCGATCATCAGGATGATGGCCAGCACTACCAGCAGCAGTTCGGGAAACGCGTAGGTCATGTTGCCGATGAACTTGTTGATCATCAGGATATAAATCAGGCTGGCGGTAAAAAGACTGCCGCCGCCCTGGATAAAGACATCCTTGGGGCCTTCCTCCTCCCAGAGAACGCACATCCTCTCGATTGACCAGGAAATGATAATCATCGGGAAGAAGGTGACATTGAGCCCCACTTCGCTGCCCATCTTGACGCCGATGACCGAAATAGCCAGGTAGATGGTAATGACAAAAACAAGAATGGCGGATATCCTTGGCACCAGCAGCAAATTCAGGTGACTGAGCAGGGCGCGCATGATCAGCCCGACGCTGACCACGGTCAGAAACAGGATGAGGCCGACGATCAGCTTGGTCTGCAGGAAGGCCAGGGCGATCAGAATCGGCATGAACGTGCCTGCCGTTTGGATGCCGACCAGGTTGCGCAGAATGACGACAATCAGGGCTCCAAAAGGAATCAGAAGCAGGAGCTTGAAAGTGTTCTGGGTGGAGATGGGCAGGCTGTAGATTGAAAAATCAATCAGCCACGAGTGCTGGTGATGGCCGCCCTTGATGGCCGCCTTGTTGGCCAGTATCTGGCTTTCCAGAGAGGAGAAGCGGACCTTGGCGTTGCCACCGCCCTCGATTTCGATGAGGGATTCCTGGTTTTTCTGCCAGAGGAGAAAACTGTCGGGATTTTCAACCTCGGCAGTTTTGGGATTGAACAGCAGCCACTTTTTGCCGTCAAAAACCTGGATGAAACGGGAAAGTTTCTTGTTTTTATTGTTTTTGCTCAGCACCAGCCCGCGGACAGTGCGGCAGGGAATCTTTGCCATGTACAACAGATCCTGCAGCAATGCCAGGCTGCCGCGGCCGTCGCTCTCCATTTTCAGCAGCAGGGCGGCATTGTCGTTTTTTTCCGGGTCATTGAGCATGTTGATCAGAGCGGCGCTTATCTCAGCCGGGCTTTTGCCGGTTGTTCGGGCCTTTTGAATCAGGAATTGAGCCGCTCTGAGATAGGGACCGCTCAGCTCCACTGCCGGTATCGCCGGGGGAGTAACTGGCTTCGTCGGCTGCCGGTGGCGGCGATAAATGTTGACCCGGAAGTAGATGCGCTGCGGTCCCGCTTCCGCCTTGTCAGCATGCCATTTGCCTCTCCTGACCCCGTTTTCAGTGACTTTGGTGTAGGTGTAGCCGGGAGGCGACTGGATTTGCCTCTCGGTGACCACCAGGTTGTCACTGTTGTTGGGCAGGTTCAGGGAAACGGTGACCGGGCCGCCGTCGGCCTCGAAGTTGATAGTGCTTTCGACCGTCCACACGGTTGTCTTTTTTTCCGGGTTGAATGAAAAGCCCAGGACGTTGATTTTGTAGATGGTGGTGCCGATGCCGAGGACCAGCAGCACCAGAATCAGGATGATCAGCTCCAGTTTATTTTTCATTGTCTTCTCCGCTCAGAGGGGCCAGGACATAGCTGCGGTTGACGTCAACAATTGCCGTTCCCTTGAGAAATGAACGGCCGATGAGGACCGGGTACTTAAACTGGCTGCGGTCGGTCAGCGAGAACTGGGTGGTTTTCTTGATCGGTCCCATGACCATGTTCAGGTTGACCACCGGTCGGCTCTGTTGCTCAGTTCCATGGCGCTTGACCTCGATGGTGCGGATCAGGGGCCTTTTCATTTCAATCTTTTCTCCGGAGGCTCCGACCAGTTTAAACCGAACCCATTTCTTGCCGTCCCGTTCAAATTTTTTAATTTCAACCGCGTGGATTGAAGACGTGGTGGCGCCGGTATCAATCCGGGCTTTATAGTGGATATTGACTGGCTTGATGGTCACATATTCAGCTTCGCCGATGATCAGCAGGCTTTCGCCGCCGCTTTTAACGTGCGCCGTTGCCGGAACGGTTGCTGCTTTGGCTGGTTTTTCGGGTGCTGCAGCTTTGGTCTCCGGAGATTTTAATTGCTGCTGCTGTCCCGCGCAGGCACCGAGGATCAAAATGATGAACAGAAATAGTGCGGAAAATTTTTTCATGGCCAAATCCTTCTTGGTAAAAATTTGCATCTTATTATGATTTCCGGATACTTACTTTCTTGAACCTTTGTTGACATCCACGTCGACGACAAAATCCCCGCTCAGCCAGTCGCGGCCGATCAGCAGTTTATAGGTCATGGCGCTGCGGTCGCGGAGGTTGACCTTGATGGTTTTGTCGATTCCCCGCCAGCGCAGGGTAAGGGGGATCATGTAGCGGGTTTCCACGCCCTGGGCGTTGCGCACCTCAAGGGCTCCGACAATGGTGGTTTCCAGGTGGCGTTTTTCCTTTTTGCCATTGACAACATCGAGGGAGATCTTTTTGCCGACATTCTCTTTTTTGTTTGGAGACGGGTTTTCAATCCTGATATTCTGGGCATTGATAGAGGTGGTGCGGGCGCCGGTGTCTATCCTGGCTTTGAAATCAAGCTTGGCTTCGACAACGTGGATGATTTCCGTGGCGCCGACGGTCTTTTTGGCTTTGACTGGCCGGCTTTCAGCCAGCAGCGGCGTCAGCAGCAAAACCGGCAGCAACAGCAGGAAAATTTTATAAGGGGTTGACTTTTTCATGGTTAATGGTTCTTTTTTTAATGGGATATTTTTTGTTGTAGACTGCAGGCGTGCGTTTTCTATGGTTGGGAGTTATAGCCGTCAGCTCAAACGAGGTTGTCTGCTTGAGGTTGAAATATCAATCAACGTCGCTTGTTCATCGCCTTTTTTTGATGTTCTGTGATTAAATAAGTATTTTAGTCCATTATGAAAACCCTTGCCCTCAGGGCAAGGTCAGAGTTCATTGGCT
>JAOZRP010000597.1 GCA_029940125.1 bacterium | reverse complement strand
CAGACGCCGGTCACCAGGCCCACGTAGCCGGCCCCGATAATGGTAATGTTCATGAACTATACTCCTTTAAAAGTTTCTTTTCCCGGCGTCAGGAGCACCACGCCGCAATGCTCCGCCAGCGGCACAAAATCCCGGTCGCGCTGAAGCAGGGGCAGATGGTATTCCCTGGCCACGGCGGCGATCATGCAGTCGAGGGAATTGCGGATGGTTATTCCTTTTCCCCACAGCCGGCGGTACATGCGGGCCGCCTGGAGAAAGGTGTCGCGGGACATCTGCAGGAAAATCAGGCTTTCCAGCAGCCGCCCGGTCCTGGCGCAGTCTTCATCATTCCTGATCCCCTGCAAAATTTCCGTCAGGATGATGCCGCAGATGCAGATATTTTCCTTCTCCTCCAGGAGAGAAGTCAACACCTGCACCTGAACGTTTTCCCGGCCGGCAAAAAAGTCTATCCAGACGGAGGTGTCAACCAGAACATTCACGCAAAACGCCCTTTGCGCATCCGGGAAAGGTCGCCCTCCCAGGCCACTTTTCCCTTCAGCTGCAGCAGCTCCGCCTGCTTTTCATGCCGCAGCAGTTCGCGAAGCGCGAAATCGACCAGGGACTTCTTGGTTTTAAAGCCCGTCGTCTCCATGCAGGCTTTTACCAGCTCATCGTCAATCACAATATTGGTCCGGCCCATACATCTCCCTCCCCCGCAAAAACATACACATATTATAGATTAATATGTGTATAAGTCAAGCGTTTATCCGGACAAGATCCAACGGCAAAAAGCCAAGGCGGGCTTGACGCGCGCAACCCAAATCAGGGTATCAGGATGTCCCGGCATGGCTCTCGCTCATTCTCGCGGCACATCGTGTGATTCGTTCGGCGGCCAAAACCGCTATGAGCCATGTCCGAACATCCTGAATGTATTTCCGACAATTTCTTGTTTTTTATACCCCTCAAGGGGGCACTGAAAAGAGTGAAGGTTGCAGCCTAACGAAGAAGATGGAGCTTTTACAAAGCCATCAATGCTTGATGATGGTGGGGGTAATGAAGACCACCAGTTCGCCCCGCTCGGCGTTGTTGACGTCATGCTGGAACAGCTTGCCGAACAGCGGGATTTTGGAAACCCCGG